>SLBE01000093.1 GCA_007126465.1 Syntrophomonadaceae bacterium
ATTCTGTCTTGCAGCTTCTAAAATAGTAACACCATGCTCTGCGAATATTTTCTTTCCATCAATTTGCAAACTAATTGTTTTACTCATCAGCTTCCCTCCCCGCTGCGACGACTGCCATTCCAAGGCGCAGGCATTTAACACATCGTCCGGCTTCTTCAACCGCAATCTCGGGGCACTTAAAGCCGAGTTCAGCTTCATCAAAGCCATACATTCTTTCTTCCACCGGCATAACTTCCTCTTCCTGTCGCTCTCTATCACCGATCATTTCAGGAACAGTTTTTTCTTCATATACACCAGTTTGTTCTATGTGCTTTTCCAGCCTGGTGTTTTTACTAACATAACTTTTTCCTTCACTTAAATACTTATCGATTGCTTCTGCAGCACGGTTAGCCGAAGCAATTGCCTCAATAACTGTACTTGCCCCGAGCACAGCGTCGCCACCGGCAAAAATACCCGGAGTATCTGAAGCCATGTTTTCTTCATTTACCACCAGGGTGCCCCATTTTGTAACATCCATGCCGCAATCGTCATTTAAAAAACAAAAATCTGCAACCTGGCCGATAGCCGGTATTACGGTATCAGCACTTAAGATAAATTCGGAACCGTCCATAGGTATAGGACGTCTCCGCCCGCTTTCATCAGGTTCTCCCAGTTCCATCTTAACGCATTCCATGCCGCTTACTGTCCCTCCATCTTCGAGAATGCAGGTCGGGTTGGCTAAAAGGTGAAACTTGACTCCTTCTTCCTCTGCCGCATCAATTTCTGCCTTGTTGGCCGGCATCTCATTCCTGCTGCGGCGGTAGATCAGGTGAACTTCCTTGACGCCAAGGCGAATAGCTGAGCGGGCACAGTCCATGGCAACGTTTCCACCGCCGATAATGGCAACACTGTCACCAAGGTTCACCTGCTCACCGAGGTTGATTTTCCGCAGATATTCAACCCCGGGCATATAGCCCATGTAGCACTGATCTTCTCCTTCACAGCCCAGTGAAGCGCTGTCATGAAGTCCGCTGGCAATGAATATTGCCTTAAACCCTTTTTCCCAGATTTGATCAATGGAAATATCTTCACCGACCTTGGTGTTGTAAATAATTTCTACTCCAAGGCTTTTAACCAGGTCCACTTCCGCGTTTAATATTTCCCGCGGCAGCCTGTAACTGGGAATACCGACAGCAAGCATGCCACCAGCTACCGGAAGAGATTCGTATATCGTCACTCCGTAACCCTTCTGGGCCAGTTTATAGGCAGCATTAAGTCCGGCCGGCCCTGCTCCGACTATGGCGACCTTATCGTTTTTAGAAGCTTCTTTTTTAATTGGATTTTTGCGGTCGTAATCATTTCTGGCGCCAAAGTCAGCAGCATAGCGCTTAAGCAGCCTGATTGACAGGGATTGATCATAAGGTTGGCGGTTGCAGTTTGATTCACAGGGGTGTACACAAACCCGACCCAGCGTTCCAACCAGGGGAGTTTTATCCCTGTTAATAGCAAGGGCACCTTCATAATCGCCTTCTTTTATACATTCAATGTAACCGGGAATATTTATATGGGCTGGGCAGCCGTTACGGCAGGGAGCCGTCAAAATAGGTTGGTATGAATATTTGCCATTTTTCGGCTTTCCTTCTCCATTTTCAATTAAGGCTTTAAATTCTTCGGGGAAATATTCAAGTGCATCAAGCAGGGGAACAGGTGAGGAAATGCCTAGTTCGCAGAGCGAACCTTTCCTAACTAAGGTAGCCATTTCCCTGAGGAATGATATGTCTTTTTCGCTGCCATTCCCTCCAAGTAACTGATCGAGACGGTCAGCAATAATTTTACTTCCGGCCCGGCAGGGGATACAGCGTCCGCAGGACTCTTTTTGCATGCTTTTATAATATTCCGCAAGTGATTCTACGATATTCAGATCCGGATCTGCTACAATTAGTCCCGCCCAGCCAATCATTGCCTTTATATCGCGCTGGTCATACTGGTTAGGGATACCCAGATCTTTTAAATCAATTCTTTCTTCATCTTCTTTTACCCGCTCATCAACAATATTTCCATTCCAGCTGCTGAATAGTACCTTGGCCATTTATCCCTCTCTCTCCCCACTCTATTCAAATTACTTGTCTCTTTTGCCAAGTTATTTCTTCGTCATCTTTTAATAAATTCCTTTTATTCTTTTTCAATCAATTGTTCTTCTTTAAGTAACCTTGAGGCCTGAACAGCAATGCCTACTGCGTTATCTGATGCATATTTTGGCTCTGCATTGTAAAACTTCCAGCCGGGCAGTCCATTTTTTATGCGTTCCCTTATATAGCGGTTGGCTGTTACACCGCCAACTGTGATAAGTCCATCATATGCTTCACTTTTCAATTCCAGGTTGCAGACGGCCTGACATAATGAATCAGCGATACACTTTTCCACAGCCCGGGCTAGCTCGGGCCTGTCACAGCCATTTTGCAGCATCCTTTCTGCCTGGCTGGCCGGACCGGAAAAACTTATATCGCTGCCCTTTACCGCGACTGGCAGCTGATAATTATCACTTGCTGACTTTAACGCTAATTCTTCCAGATCCGGTCCTGCAGGAAACGGTAAGCCCATCGTCCGGCCGACCCGATCTATAAACTGGCCTGCATTCAAATCAGAACTGCCTGCCAGTAATTTGAGCTTTAAATGTCCCGCTTTCCATTCTTCGGAAGAGATTATCTCTGTGGTTCCCCCTGATAAATGCAGCACCAGGTATTTTCCTTCAGGCACTTTTGCCGACCACAATCCTGCCATGACATGCCCTTCCTGGTGGGTTGTATTAAAATAAAAAAGGCCCATGGTTCGGGCTATTAAAGAACCAAAGGCTTCACTTACTTTAAAGACAGGCATGTATGAATTTTCAACGGGACGGGGTTTGGTTGCAGCCGCTACTGCTTTAAATGCCTGGTGATCAATTTTATCCTGGCATTTATCCAGCATATGTGGCAGGTTGTTTAGGTGAGCAAATACTGCTTCCGATTGGCGCAGTCCAAGACTTCCTTCCTGAACCGGAAGGGCCTTACGCTGATCAATAATCGGTTTCTCATCCTGGTCAACAATGGCCAGTGACGTAGTATAAGCTGATGTATCAATCCCCAGGGCCAGGAATTTGTCATGTTTTGTTTTCAAGAGCCTCTCCTATTGCCCGGTCCAGTACCCCGTTAATAAAACCAACAGCCTCTCCGCTGCTGCCATACTTTTTCGCCAGTTCAAGGGCTTCATTAATCGATACGGCGTGAGGTATATCCGGCCTGTAAATGATCTCAAAAAGGGCCAGCCTGAGCAGGTTGCGATCTACAGCTGAAAGACGATCAATTTCCCACTTAACCAGGTATTTTTTAATGAGTTCATCCAGTACAGATCTTTTTTGTTCAGCACCTACAACCAGCTCATGAACAAATTTTTGCTCGGACTCTTCCAGGTTATAATCTTCAAGTGAATGCCGTAAGGCCAATTCAGACCGGCATTTACCCACATCAACCTGGAATAGGGCTTTGAATGCTACTTCTCTGGCTAACCGACGGGACAATTAATTAATACCTCCATAAATAGTGCACTAAAGAATACAAAGAAAACAGGCTAAAGGGAAAGCTTAAACTTTAAATATATTTCCAATCCCTTGATAGCCTGTATGTTTTTACTGATCGTCTCTGGGGGCAAAAATACGGTCCAGGTAAAGACCGACATTTTTACTGACATCCAGCCTCCAGCCGATTAATAAACCGATTCCGACACAGAGGAAAACGAATACGCTCCACCAAAATCCAATGTTAATGACTAATATTGCGAAGATCAGGCCGAGCAGGCCGCCTAGTATTTTACCCCAGTGTTCTTTTACTACATGCCACCAGTTTTGTTCGGACAAAGCATGCTCCTCCTTTTTAAGTGTGCTATTTAATTCTTTAATTCTTTGAAGCAGACTGTTCTGTATTAATATTTTCTACGTTCACTTTAACTTCCAGGACTTTTATACCGGTTATCTCTTCAATATATTCCTTGGTTCTTGCCTGCAGGTCACTGATCAGCGCGGGCAGGGCAACGTCCGGCTTAACACCAATCTTAATGTAAATGATAAATCCTTCATTTGTAAATACGGCTTTTCTGCTAATATCTTTAATGCCATCAATCTGCTGGACAATTCTTAGAACCATATTTTCCACCGCAGATATTGATATGACAACTTCACCGTATTCACTGCCTTTTAATACCGCATCAGCTGTTTTTTTGGCCGGTCGAAAACTTAAAGCCAGCAGTATAAGTGCGATCAATACAAATATTGCAATACCGGCAATCAATACATTTTCGCCAGCCCAGGCAGGTAGATAAATTATTTCATCCAGGCCGGGAATTAAATTAAAGTTTATCACAGCCAGAAATAATGCTCCACCAATGAGCACCAGTGCAATAAACACCATCAGTATACGGGCTAATGCTCTCATTATTACTTCCCCCTTGCTTACTTTCAGGATCACTTTATTGCTCTTTAATCTCTACGCCTTCTCCTTCAACTACTTCAGCTTCTACAGATTCCTCAGTTTCTTCTTCTTCTTCTTTGGGGAAGTGAACTCCCTGGACATGAATATTAACATGTACAACCCTTAAACCGGTCATGGTTTCAACCGCTTTTTTCACTGCTTCCTGAATATCCCACGCAACATCAGGAATGCGCGCACCATAGTTAACTATGATAAAAATCTCTATTTTTGTTTCTTCTTCACCGACTTCAACTTTAACTCCCTTGGAGAATTGGCGTCGACCGAGAACTTCAGCGATACCACCGCCAATACCACCGCTCATCGAAGCAACACCTTCAATTTCTGTAGCAGCAAGGCCGGCAATTATTGAAACAACTTCATCAGCTATTTTCACAACGCCTAATTCTGTTGGTAACATACGGCTTTCTTCTTGAGCCATTCGAATAACCTCCCGTTTCTAGTTTAGCTTGGCAATCTTTCTGCTTATAACACAATTATAGCAGACTGCTACAATTCATTCAATTAACAGCTGAGATTACAGGCAGTGTAACACCGGTGCCGTACACTTTTTGTCATTGGTTATCCAAAGATGTGACAAAATGCGGACGGCACCGGTTGTCATATATTTATTTTTCCTTATCAGGCTCCTCGGGAAGTTCATCGGTATCCATTTCCCATTCTTCATCATCTACCAGGACTACTTCACCGCAACCGGGACAGGTAACTTCGATCGAATCATCATGATCAAGGATACTTTCATCAACCACTACAATTTCTCTGCAATTAGGGCATTCCATTGAAAAGCCATCTGCAAATTCTTCCAGAATGTCGCCATCATAATAGCTGTCATCTTCGTCATCTTCTTCATCTTCTTCATAGAAGTCGTCTTCAAGTTCGGTCAAATCATCATCAATAGCTTCCGTATACTCAAATAGTTCTTCATAGTCGACACTGAGCTGTTCAATTTCATCGGTCATATCTTCGAGCAGGTCGATAATGCGCTGCAAAACCTTCTGCTCCTTGCTCTCTTCACCTAATTCCAGTCCCTCCGTAAATCCACGTAAATAGGAAACTCTTGCTTTCAGATCTTCAGTCATGGGTATTGCCTCCCTTTATTAATAAGATATTAAGCTCTTTCCAGGTAAGAGCCGGTTCGTGTATCTATTTTAATTTTATCACCACTGTTAACAAACAGCGGCACCTGGACAACCAGGCCCGTTTCCATGGTGGCCGGCTTGGTAGCGCCTGAAGCAGTATCTCCTTTTATGCCCGGTTCTGTATCAGCTACTTCCAGGACAACGGTAATCGGCACATCAACACCGACAACTTCCTCACCAAGCATGACAACAGTTAGGCGGTCATTTTCTTTTAGATATTTACTGCCTTCTCCCAGAGTTTCAGCGGGAAGGGCCAGCTGCTCATAAGTTTCAGCATCCATCAGGTAAAAGGTGTCATCGTCACGATAGAGGTATTCCATTTCCTTGCGCTCCAGGTGAGCACGGGCCACTTTTTCACCGGCCCTGAAAGTGTGGTCTACAGTCGACCCGGATCGTAGATTCTTCAGCTTGGTGCGGACAAATGCCGCCCCTTTACCGGGTTTCACATGCTGAAATTCGAGCACACTGTAAATTTCACCATCCATCTCAATAGTTATGCCTGTTTTAAATTCGTTTGTTGAAATCATAGCTATTCCTGCCCTTCAAAAATTTCCTGCCTAAATTTTGATTAGTTCCCGCTGACTTTTCGTCAGAGACTCCGCACCGCTTTCAGTTACAACAACCATATCTTCGATCCGGACCCCTCCCTGGCCTGGAAGGTAGATCCCGGGCTCTATAGTTACAACCATTCCGGGTTCAAGTTCAGTTGTTTTCAGATGGTTCAGGGTGGGCTGTTCGTGAACTTCAAGTCCAACCCCGTGCCCCAACCCGTGCCCGAAGTATTCACCGTAGCCTGCATCCTTTATAATATTTCTGGCTACAGCATCCACTTCATTAACAGGGAGTCCCGGTTTTACAGCAGCAGCTGCATCTTGCTGTGCTTTATAAACAATATCATATATTTCTTTCTGCTGCTCATTAATTTTTCCGAGAGAAATTGTCCTGGTCATATCGGTAGCATATCCGTCAAATATACCGCCGAAATCAATTGTTACCATTTCTCCTTCCTTCAACTCCTTTTCTGTTGCCATCCCGTGGGGCAGGGCGCCGCGCTGCCCCGAGGCCACTATAAAACGAAAAGATTTTTCTTCCGCACCCTCTTTAAGTAAAAACATTTCCAGCTCCAGGGCCAGTTCCCTTTCTGTGATCCCGGACCTTGCTGTATTGCTGATCATTGTAAAGGCCCGGTCCAGAACTCCTGCTCCTATACGCATAATTGAAATTTCATCAACATCTTTGATTATGCGGAGTTTTTCGGCAGTCTCTTTTACCGGAACCATCTCGGCAGGCAGCTTTTCTTTCATTTCCTCCAAAGTAGAATAAACAACCTGCCCCGCTTCAAAGCCTAATTTATCCCAGCCATTTTCTTCGACCAGGGGGGCGATGCTTTTATAAAGATCATCCTGCCAGCGTATTACTTCAAAGTGGGAAGCCTGCGCTTCCGCCTGGCTTACATAGCGAAAATCTGTTACCAGGAGCGCTTTTTCCGCGCTTATCAGAAGAACCCCTGCTGTGCCCCGGAAACCGCTCAAATAGCGGCGATTAATGGTACTTGATATAACCAGGGCATCAATATTTTCTTCTTTGATCAGCTTCCGAATATTATCCAGCCGTTCTGCTAAGTATTTATTCTGATCCAATCTTAAAATACCACCTGACGTTAGTTTATTATATTTACCAGTGCTTCTAAACCCAATATATAGCTTTCAGACCCGAAACCGCAGATTACTCCACTGGCAATAGGAGAAATTACCGAATTATGCCTGAATGTTTCGCGTGAATAAATGTTGCTAAGATGAACTTCCACCAGGGGCAGACCAGATCCGGCCAGGGCGTCGCGCAGGGCGTAGCTGTAATGGGTAAGGGCACCTGGATTTATTAAAATCCCGCTGCAATCCTGTTCTGCAGCTTGTATTTTGTCAATCAAATCTCCTTCATGGTTGGACTGGTAGAAGTCCAGTTCTGCCTGGAGTGACTCACCGCGCTTTTCCAGGCTCCGGTTGATCTGATCAAGGGTGACGGACCCGTACACATCGGGTTCCCTGCTGCCGAGCATATTAATATTAGGGCCATGCAGGACAAGTATTTTCACCTCAGCCATTACCGGTACGCCTCCTTCTTAAACTCTGACATGTTAATTTCACCCGGCAGTAAGAAATTCCTGCCTTTTAGGAAAAAAACATCTAACCGCCTTGCAGTTTTTTTATTATTTCTTCCGCCAGCTCTTTTACACTTCTGTTATCTGTATTTACACAAATGTCACTATTGTTGTAATAGGGATCTCGTTCCTCAAGGATAGCCCTTACTGCTGCTTCCGGATCTTCTACATCAAGCAGAGGCCGCCCGCCTTCTTTTAGAGCTCTTTTTACGATTTTTTCAGGGCTTGCCTTTAAATGAACCAGCAAGCCGGCCCGGGACAGATTGTACCTGTTCTCTTCGCGTATAACCGCACCTCCGCCGGCAGCGACAACAAGACTGCCCCGGGGATAATTTTTCAAACCGGTAATAACTTCACTTTCATGATCCCTAAAACATTCTTCGCCATGGTCTTTAAATATTTCGGTTATGGTCATACCGGTTTTTTGTTCGATGAGCAGATCCGTGTCAAGATAGGTCCTGCCCAGCTTAGCTGCCAGCTCTTTACCGACAGCGCTTTTGCCAGTAGCCATCATTCCGATCAGGATAATATTTTCATCTAATTTATTACTCACTTTACCCTCCGCTATTACCAGTGTGACGGTGGTTGGTCATCAATCCTGACTCGACCCGTTGCCGGGGTAACTATAACATACAGGACATCCCCGGAACTGTTGGTCAAAGCAACTGTTCCACCGCTGTTTGGTGCACCGCTGCGGCCAAAAGACAAAATGCGGTAGCCATCTTTCAGGGGAAAATTATTGGAACGGTAGCTTATGCCCGGTGGCAGCTTTACTACCTGCTGCTCACCCGATTTACCGTCTTTAATACGGTAGTCATCATTGTAAATACGCATTTCGATGATATGGCTCCACCCGGTTGTGATCGCTTTCTGACGGGTCTTTCGTATGTCTATAGCCATGGCACGGGCTGCAAGGTCCAGGTTTCTCTTTTGGCCGAAATCAGCCAGGGCCGGGGTTGCAATCATTACTATTATGCCGAGCAGCATAACTACACAGATCAGTTCTACCAGGGTAAAACCTTTTTCGCTTCTAAGTATCAATTATACTATCTCCCTGAAACAGTTCATAATGACAGTTGAGGTTTTCTGGTTCAAGCTTTATCCCTGAAAAGCCGGGCCGGCACTGCAGTGTTATTGTCGCAACCAGGCGCTGCAGTGTCGCTTATACTGCTATAAGTTGTTCTAACGACTTCGTTAACTGTGGTTAACCCATTTTCAACAACACGTAAACCATCGAGAACCAGGGGCGCCATACCCTGATCAACTGCTTTATGCTGTAAAACTTCTGCAGTAACTCCCTGCAAGATATACTCCTGCAGCTGCTGATTAAGGACCATTACCTCCTGGATGGAAGTGCGGCCCCTGTAACCGGTATTATTACAATACCTGCACCCGGTGCCCCTGGTTAATTTCTGCGGCGGCTCTTTTCTGAAATAATGCCTGTAAAAGTATTTTTCATCATCACTTAACCTGTATTCTTCTTTGCAGTGGCTGCAAATTTTCCGGACCAGGCGCTGGGCAATAACCCCAACCAGGGATGCTGTTACCAGATAATTTTCAAGCCCCATATCAATCAGGCGGGTAACTGCGCCTGCTGCATTATTCGTATGCAGTGTGCTCAAAACCAGGTGGCCTGTAAATGCAGCCTGGGTTGTAATTTTGGCTGTTTCAAGATCCCTGATTTCACCAACCATTACAACGTCGGGATCCTGGCGCAGGATTGATCGGAGAGCATTGGCAAAGGTGCGGTTAATTCTCTGGTTTACCTGGACCTGGTTAATTCCTCTCAAACGGTACTCTACAGGATCCTCTACCGTAATGATATTATCTTGCGGCCGGTTCAGGTAGTGCAGCGCTGAATATAGTGTTGTGGTTTTCCCGCATCCGGTAGGGCCGGTTACAAGCAGTAGTCCGGCATGGTTCATCAGCAGCTCCAACAAGGACTTATAGTTTTTACTGGAAAAACCCAGTTCTTCTAAGGGAAGTACTATTTTATCCTTGTTAAGCAGGCGAATTACAACTTTTTCGCCCAGGACCGTGGGCAGTGTTGATACACGAAGGCTAACCCCTCCACCATTATCATGCCACTGAATGTTGCCATCCTGGGGCAGTCTTCTCTCTGCTATGTCAAGATTGGCCATAATTTTCACCCTGGAAACAATCCTGGCCCGGGCATGGCCGGGGATTGCCGTTAAGTCATGAAGTATACCGTCCAGGCGCATCCTTACCCGCAGGCTGTCTTCATCCGGTTCAAGATGAATATCGCTTGCTTCTTCATCTATTGCTTTTTCAATCAGCGAGTTAACCATCCTGATAACCGGTGCTTCATCAGTTTGCTTATCACTGTTACTTTCTATAGCCTCTATAACATTACCGGTATCTTCAATACTATAAAACTGGGCAATCAGGTAATTGATACTGCTTTCCCTGGCCGTAACAGGATTAATCTCGAGCCCGGTTAGCCGGGACAAATCATCGAGGCAGTTTAAATCTAGGGGGTCAAGCATGGCAACAGTCAGCTGCCCGTTGTTGTGCGCCAGCGGCATAACCTTGAGCCGCTTTGCCGCTTCAGCCGGGATCAGGGCAGCGGTTTCCGAGGTGATATTAAATTGCCCCGGCTCAACCCTGGGAATACTAAAGAACTCTTCGAGGACATTTATAAATTGCTCTTCGCTTATAATGCCTTTCTCAATCAGGTATCTGCTTAAGCGAATCCCCTGCCGCCTTTGTTCTTCCTGGGCCAGGTCCAACTGTTCAGAACTGATCAGGCCGCTGTTAAGCAGTGCCGACTCCAGGCGCCGCCGACCGAGTACTGCCACTAACGCTCACCTCGCTGTTATGCTGATAACTGCTCATATATGGCTTAACTTTGATTTAACAGCTTTCTGCATTTCGGTAACCGGAGCTTTTTTTCCGGTAATCTCTTCAAAAGCAATAATTGCCTGCCATAGAAGCATGTCCAGGCCGTTATAGGTTCGTCCACCCAGCTGTTTAAACTGCTGCAGTACAGCACTCATCGCAGGGCTGTAGCGCAGGTCGTAGCAGATACTTTTATTAAATGTTATCCCACTTTTACAGAGCAGGGCTATTAAATGATCAAGGTCTGTTGGAAGGGTGTAAATAAATAAGCGAAAGCGTTTTAATTTTACGGGCAGTTCAGGATCGCCCAACGACAGGGCTGAGCAGTTATTGATACCTTTTTTCCTGTTAATTAATGCTGCCAGGTCATTGGCCCTATCGATACTGCGGTTAACTATTAAGATCTCTTTAGTTCCACTTCCGGCCATTGTATAAGCTATTGCGCGGGCCGCGCCTCCGGCACCAAATATCAGGAGGGGTTGACTGATATCGTAATCCGGAGCTGATTGTTTTAATGCATGGTAAAAACCGGCACCGTCCGTGGTAGTTCCATATAAATGGCCCTCCCGGTTAACTATAGTGTTAACCGATCTGATTACCTCAGCTTCCTCAGAAACCGAATCAAGGTGAGGTATAACTGCTTCCTTGTGGGGACTGGTAACATTTGCCCCGGCAGCAGAAAGGGCCCGAATCCCTGCTACGGCCTCACCGACCCGGTTATTTTCAACCCTGGATGCCAGATAAACATAATTCATGCCAAGCGCTTTAAACGCTGTATTATGCAGCAATGGTGACAGGGAATGTTCAACCGGGTTGCCAAGTAATAAACACATTTTAGTCTGGGCATTTATGGTTAGCAAAACAGACATCTCCTGCAAAATATTAAGGTAATTATCCAGCCTGAACAGCCAACAATTATAAGTTTCTTAAAAAGGCTTAACAGTAACGAATTACGAATAATTATAGCACAGAGAACAGGGCGATGGAATAACAATATACAGATTTTTCTCAAAAACTGTTTAAAGAGCATATTACAGGCAGGAATTAATTAAACTGCGTCGAATAATTATCAGCGCATAAGAATAATTCAAAAATCTCAACCTGATTGCACCGGGAGGAGCCCTGGCAACCTCTATGGAACAGTATTCGCCGTTACTCATCGTTATAACTTTTCTAATCGGGCTTTGTTTTGGCAGTTTCCTTAATGTGATTGTCTACCGCCTGCCTGAGAAAAAATCGATAGTTTCTCCTCCATCAGAATGTCCATCCTGTGAAACCCGGCTCGGTATTGTTGAGCTTATTCCCGTACTTGGCTACCTGATACTGCTCGGGCGCTGCCGGCACTGTAAAACAAAGATCAGCATCCGCTACCCGCTGGTTGAGCTGGTGGTCGGTATCATCTTTGCTTTTTCCTTTTACTACTTCGGACTCACCGTAAACGCTTTCTTTTACCTGGTCTTGATATACTTGCTTTTAGCCATTGCCCTGATTGATTTAAAGCATCGAATTGTCCCTAATACACTGGTGGCCACAGGCTTGATCGCAGGCATTATATTTTACATACCTTCCTTAATCAACCTGATGGTAGAACTACCCGTCTGGTTAGTTGTTGAAAGGGATCTGCTTGATGCAGGGGCCGGTTTTTTGCTCGGAGGCTTGATCATGCTGATCATATTGCTTGTAAGCCGCGGCGGCATGGGGGCCGGAGATATGAAGCTTATGGCCATGATCGGTCTTTTTGTCGGCCTCCGCGGTGCAGCAGTGGTTATGCTGCTTGGTTTTTTCATGGGTGCCCTGGTTGGCGTTACTTTTATGGCCCTCGGGATATTAACGCGTAAAGATGCCCTGCCATTCGCACCTTACCTTTCCCTGGCAGCAATAATCCAGGTCCTGTGGGGCGAATCAATCTGGTACTGGTATATAAACCTGCTTAACTAATTAATAGCCATACTAATCATTGCAGTTTAATTACACAAGGAGCAGCACAATTGAGCAAATCCATACTTCGCAGCAACAGCGGCTATACATTTATTGAATTGTTAATTGCCCTTACTATCCTGGGCTTACTGATCACCCCTATCCTGATGATGTTTTCAGGAAGCTTTCTATCTATTAAGAATGCCGGTAACCAGTCAGCTGCTGTTACCCTGTGCCGACAACAGATGGAAAAGGTAAAGGCATTGGGATATCATTCTGCCTTAGAGCTTTATTCAATAGAAAACACTGACTCAAATACCCTGGAAAAAAATATTAAAGACTTCCCCGGCTTTAAAAGGGCAACGACAGTCAGGCCCTTTATTTTATCCTGTACAGATGATCCCGATCTTGAGGTTGAACTGCTCCTGATAGAAATAACGGTTACCTGGAATGATGGTAAAAATGAAAGAAAGGAATTTTTGAAAGGTCTGCTCAGCGACCGTTAAAAAAATGAAAATAAACAGTAAAGAACAGGGTTTTACCTTAATTGAGCTGCTTATAACTTTTGCCCTGGTGGGCTTTGTTCTGGCTACACTATATACCTTTTACCTGACCGGTTTACGCAGCTGGCAGCGGGGAACCGCTTCCGTGGAGGCACAGCAAAGCGCAAGGATTGCCGCTGATGTGGTTATTACTGAACTGCGCTATGCCGATGAGTTCAGCCTGCACAATAATAACAGTGAAGTAAGATTTAAAGTCAGTCCGGACACAAGAACCCGCCGTTTTCGCCTGGTCGGA
>SLBE01000033.1 GCA_007126465.1 Syntrophomonadaceae bacterium
ACAATACTGCCGATTACCACAAGAGCCCACATCTCATTGGGGATATAATTGGTAAAGATCTGATGAACCATAGCAACCATTGAAGTTACAATCATGATCGCAAATGGAATCAAATAGTAAATAGTAGGCCTCCGCAGCATCTTAAGAAAGACTGCTGCAGCCAGCAGGGCAATACCGGCAAGGATTTGATTGGCAGCACCAAAAAGTGGCCATAAAACCATTCCATAACCGGTCATGGCCAGGTAAAAAATGACCACCCAGCCCGGAAAAAGAGATACTGTTTTATCCCTGAGAATTTCCGGCATATTAAAAGTTACTGTGCTCTCGGCAAAAGCAATCCGGGTAAAACGCATCGCCGAATCGAGGGTAGTCATAGCAAAGCTTTTAGCAACTACGGCAAAGAAAGTTGCACCGACTATGGCGGGTATGCCTAAGGGAACCAGGAAAGTTCCTCCGCCGGTTGCAAAAATCGCCGGCCAGGCCGCTGCACCCCAGGCAGCATATGACTCAGTATAACCGGCTACGCCTAACCCTACAACCGCAGTTAACAGTGCAATTACAGCCAGGTAGCCTTCACCAAGCATAGAACCGTAGCCAACAGGCTTTGCATCACACTCATTTTTCAGCTGTTTCGGAGTAGTTCCGCTACCGACAATAGAGTGCCAGCCTGATATGGCTCCGCAGGCTATAGTGATCATTACGAAAGGCCAAATTGGCGGTGCACCTTCAGGAGCAAGACGGATAGCAGGAGCAGCCAGCTGGCCTCCGCCAGTAGCAGCCAGGGCTATAATCCCTATAGTGGCAGCGGTCAGGGCTATGACAAGCTGAATTCCGTTAATGAAGTCACGAGGCTGCACCAGGAGCCAGACAGGCAGCCTGGCAGCAACAAGCATATAGCCGAGCAGAATAAAAACCCAGGTCTGGTAAGTCAGCTCAACAGGGTACCTTAGCCCTAAGGCAATTACTGCATACATGATAGCCACGGCGATAACCCCGGCCAGATATAGGTTAACATTCCATTTGTTGCGGATCATCAAACCAATAATAATTGCCAGCGGTATTTCTATCCATACCGAGTATACTGCCGCCGGGAAGGCTGAAGCCAATACAGCAATGACGTGAACAAAAACTGCAGAAACAAGCACAAGCAGGAAAAATACTACTATATACATCAGCTGCATGGCTCGTTCCCCCAGCAAATCCTTGAGAAAATCAGCTATGCCGCGACCCTGGTGCCTGAGAGAAGCTGCCAGCGCACCTAAATCATGGACCGCACCGATGAAGATTGTCCCAAAAACAATCCAGAGCAGGGCAGGCAGCCAACCCCAGATAGCGGCTACAATCGGTCCGACTATAGGAGCTGCACCGGCAATTGAAGTAAAGTGGTGACCCATTACTACAGGCTTATCGGTTGGAACAAACTCGAAGTCATCCTGATACTTATAAGCAGGTGTTACACAACTGGGATCAAGCTGCCATATTTTATCAGACAGGAAAGTTGCGTAAAAACGATATGACAGGAAGTATAAAACAAGAGCAGCTACAACAAAAAGTAAAGCATGCACTCACATCGCCTCCATATGTTTTTTTTTAAGATAAACCAGATCAAAGGTTTCGCAACTATTGAAGCATGTGCAGGATATAAGAGTCTTTTGAGGAGTTTTTAATTCAAAAAGAGCAGTTACATTGCATCAAATATTTCGAATATACATCCAGAAGTAAGAACACTAATAGGTGATAATAAGTAGTCGCTATTTCTACACAAACACCTCCTTATCAGAATTATTGATCCGTTTGTGCAGAAAACTGCACAGTTTTAACAACTCACCTCCCTTCCGAATTCTGAATCCTTTATGTTTAAACGTAAACCATATTCTACAAAAAAGTTCAATGTCCTTCAGAATATTTAAATAAATTGACCCATGGTCAACTGCAATTAATTAAAGCTGGACCACTTTTCGCATATTATCTATGCATTGTCACCGAATCATAATAATTTTGCCTTTTGCAGGGATTCTGGATTAAAAGTAAAACTTTAATTGTATCTGATAGTAGGGAGAGGATGTTATATGCATCTCGAAAAACCGGCTGAAGTTTTACTTATGGGACCCGGCCCAAGTCCGGTCCATGAAAGAGTCCTAGAAGCAATGGGCCAGCATACCCTGGGCCATTTAGACCCTGATTTTTTATCAATTATGAATGAAGCTGTGGATTTGCTGCGATTTGTCTTTGAAACTGAAAATCAGACTACCTTTCCTGTTTCTGGAACCGGAAGCGCCGGTATGGAAGCTGCCCTGGTTAACATGGTTGAACCAGGGGACGAAGTAATAGTCGGTGTAAATGGTGTTTTCGGCCAGCGAATGGCTGATGTTGCTTCTCGCTGCGGGGCAGAGGTTATTGAAGTTAACGCCGACTGGGGATGCCCCATTGATCCGGAAGATATTGAAAAAAAACTGGACGCCAATCCCGGAGTTAAACTGGTTGGTATAGTTCACGCGGAAACATCTACCGGAGTACATCAACCCTTAGAAGATATAGTGGAGATGACACATAACCATGAAGCATTAATCCTCGTTGATGCTGTAACATCGCTGGGTGGTCTGCCAGTTGAAGTTGACCGCAGAAAGCTTGATATAGCATACAGTGGAAACCAGAAATGCCTCGGAGCCCCGCCGGGCCTGGCCCCGATAACTTTTGGGGAAAGGGCGATGGAAAAGTTTAAGCAGAGAAAAAGCAAGGTGCAAAGCTGGTACCTGGATCTTTCATTTTTAACCCGCTACTGGGGCGAAGAAAGATTTTATCATCATACCGCCCCAATTAACATGATTTATGCCTTATACGAAGCCCTAACTATGATTAAAGAAGAGGGGCTGGAGGAACGCTATGACCGTCATCGTTTAAACAGCGGGGCCATGGTGGCAGGATTAAAAGCCCTGGGAGTTGAGCCTGTCGTAGAAGATCAATACCGCCTGCCAAGCCTGATTACAGTATGGATCCCAGGCGATGTAGATGATTTTTCAGTACGCTCGCGCCTGCGCAGGGATGATCTAATTGAAATTGGCGGAGGCCTCGGCCCCTTCAAAGGCAAAGCCTGGAGGGTTGGGTTGATGGGCAATGGATCAAACAGAACAAATGTAGAAAAGTTACTAAAAGCATTGGGTGGCATTTTAAACGATATGGGACATAAGTGCTCCGTGGAAGATGCGCTTTTTGAGGCTAACCAGCTATACCAGCAGCAGCAATAACCAATGTGTGCCCGGGGGCAGTTCTCCTGACACACCTTTTATATTTGATTTGTAAAAAAGGGAATGCGAGCAGTCAGGAGTTTTACTTTTAGGGGTGGTTGGGGGCCCTTTTCTCCATCCACGACCAGGGGCAGGTTATTTAAGTATGCAATGTGCATGATCTCCCCGGCATAGTTTATTGTGCCTGGAAGATCAGGGGTTCCACCCCGCAAAAAACACTTTAATATTTTAAAAACCTGCACAAGAGTTAGATCCTTTATAATTGCCAAAAAGTGCAATTTGCCATCATTAAGAACCGCTTCCGGGGCAGGATTAAACAAACCGCCAACCCTGCTGCCATTTAAAATCAAAAATAGGTAAACTTTTTCTTCCAAAACGTCCCCGTTTACTTCAAGCTGCAAATCGAATGGCCGATAAGTGAAAAACC
>SLBE01000138.1 GCA_007126465.1 Syntrophomonadaceae bacterium
AGATGACAGGATGCTGATAATTCTGGACCTGGACCGAATCCTGACCAGTGAAGAACAGCTAGCCCTGGATGATGTTTCCCGGGCCGTTAAAAAGTAATATAAATGCAGTGTAATGTGTTAATATGAAGTAGGGATTATCCCGGTATGTGATTTAGCCGGGATCCCCTTTTTTATCTAATCGAGATCTATTAAAGGATTTGCAGTTTGCGAGGGGAATAGTAATCTACTGGAATCTTTGAAAAAACTGCAGTTATTTAGAGGTAGATTATGAAAAAGGAATTAAACAAATATCAAAGCTTAATTGACAACCTGCCGGATGCATTTGCCTACCACCAGGTAGTAGCTGATAAAACAGGTAAGCCGGTTGATTATATCTTTTTAGAAATAAACTGTGCCTTCGAAGAGATGACCGGCTTAAAGCGCGTAGATGTAATTGGCAAAAAAGTGACCGAAGTTCTGCCGGATATCGGAAAAGACTCTTTTGACTGGATTGGCACCTATGGCAGGGTTGCCCTGAGCGGCGAACCGGTTCGCTTTGAGAGTTACTTCAGTCCGCTTGCCCGCTGGTATGATATAAGCGCTTACAGTGATGAACATGGCTATTTCGGGGTTATTTTTCATGATCTAACAGAGCGGGTAAGGGCAGAGAAAAATTTAAAAGCAGAACAGCAGGAAAAAGAATTGATATTGAACAACTTGTCCGAACAGGTAACCCTGCTGGACCAGGAAATGAGAATTGTCTGGATTAACGCCCAGGTTGAAAGAAGGCATAATATGACTGCAGAGCAATTTATCGGTCAAAAATGCTTTGATGCTTTTCATAGCTTTACCGAACCCTGCCCCGATTGCCCTATCCTTGATGTTTTTAAACTGGGCATATCATGCAGCGGCATTCATAAGTCCCCGGATAATCACTACTGGCAGGTTAGCGGGACTCCGATCTATGATGAAAATGAAAAAGTAATCGGGGTTTTAGATACAGCCCTTGATGTTACGGATTTGGTTGTTGCCGAAAAATCCCTCCAGAAAAGTGAAAGCCGCTTTCAGAGGGTGTTAAAGGTTATACCCGACATGGTTTCTGTTCATGACCGGGATATGAATATTGTTTACAGCAACTGGAGCGGTTTTGGGGCGGTTCCCCCAGAAAAGCAGGTTTTAAATACGAAGTGTTATAAAACATACCGGGGTTATGACCAGGTATGTCCAGACTGCCGGGCTATATCGGTTTTTGAAAGCAAAGAAATGATCCGGGAAGAAGTAGAACTGTCCGAAGATAACTGGGTTGAGTTAAGGGTGATACCGATCCTGGACGACAAAGGCGAAGTGGAATATTTTGTCGAGTGGGTAAGAGATATCAATGCTATGAAAAAAATCGAAAATCAGCTGATAATGTTTAATATTGAACTTGAAAATAAAGTAAAAGAACGCACAGCTCAACTTGAAATATCAAACCGTGAACTCGATGCATTTTCTTACTCGGTTTCCCACGACCTGCGGGCACCGCTGAACAGGATTGACGGCTTCAGCCGGGCATTGCTTGAAGATTATTCCGATTGCCTTGACCGGCCTGGTCAGGATTACCTCAGGAGAATTCGCAATTCCAGTCAGCATATGGCTGAATTAATTGAGGACCTGCTTAAGTTGTCCCGTGTTACCAGGCAGGAAATAAACAGTGAGCCGGTAGAGTTAAGTGCCCTGGTCAATGTATACCTTAAAGAACTTCAGGCCAAGGAACCGCAAAGAGCAGTTGAAGCAGTAATTACCCCGGGCCTGGTAGTCGAGGGCGATACCGCTCTGCTGCGTATAGCTCTATACAATTTGCTAGATAACGCCTGGAAGTTCACCAGGGAAGCAGAAAAAGCCCGGATTGAGTTTGGAATGCTTAAAAGCAGCTCTGGTTATAACACTTATTACGTAAGAGATAACGGGGCGGGGTTTGATATGGAACATGCCGATAAGCTTTTTAGTTCATTTCAGCGTTTGCATTCATCAACCGAGTATCCGGGAACAGGTATAGGTTTAAGCATTGTATCCCGCATTATCCATCGTCACGGCGGAAAGATTTGGGCCGAAGGCGAAATGGGAAAAGGATCTACCTTCTATTTCACCATGCCCTAAACTCTAGTTTTTGAGGACGATTTGATTTGCTTTCCTATCTTGATACACTTTCATAACCTTTTCTAACATTCCCATGAAGAGCTTGAAGAAGCTCTTTTTTACGTAGGTCCGGTTAAGTTGAAGGAATAAATTCCATCCCTATCGAAATAATCACTTTAGCTATAGCCAGCTTTAGGCATTTATTTTTAGTATTAAGTAAGGACCTGCTATATGGATAAAAAAAAGGACTTTACCGACAGTAAAGAAGATAGAGAAAGCAGTAACGAAAATGGACTGCTGTATAGGCATTTATTTGAGACTATGCCTTTAGGGGTAGTCTATCAGGATGCTGATGGCATGATCTTATCAGCCAACCCGGCAGCTGAAAAAATACTTGGACTTTCTTTAAAACAGATGCAGGGAAAAACTTCCCTGAACCCAAGCTGGAAAATGATTCGTGAAGACAGATCAGTAGTTTCCGAAGAGGAACACCCTGCCATGGTTTCCCTCCGAACAGGCCGTAAAACAGGGCCGGTAGTCAGGGGGCTATTTCACCCGCATAAAAACACTTATGTCTGGCTCAGAATAACAGTGGTCCCGCTTTTTCAGCAAGGGGAAGATAAACCCTTCCAGGTGTATGCTACCTTTGAAGATGTCTCGGAAAGAATTGAAACTGACAAAGAGTTTCGCCACCAGTCTAATTTGATTAACCTTCTGCTTGATACAATTCCCGATTTTCTTTTTTATAAAGATCTCAACGGAGTTTACCTTGGTTGCAATAAAGAATTTGCCACGCATCTTGGACTCAATAAGGAAGACATTATTGGGAAAACCGATTATGACCTTTATGATGCTGAAACCGCGGCTTTCAATATAAAAAATGACCGAATAACTTTGGAAAAAGGCGAATTTTATTATAATGAAGATCGGGTTACTTACCCCGATGGAAGCTTCCTCTTAGTTGAAACTATAAAAGTTCCCTACCGGGGGCCTGAAGATGAGATTGTAGGGGTTCTTGGTATATGCAGGGATATTACGGAACGCAAAAAAACTGAAGAAGCCCTGCGGCTTCAGGCTAATGAAAGAGCGGCAGTTGATGATTTCACTTATTCTGTCTCACACGACCTGCAGGCACCGCTGCGCCGGATCGGGGGTTTTAGTGAGGCGCTTCTGGAAGAATATCCGGACTGTCTTGATGAACAGGGCCGAGATTACTTGAGACGCATTAATGAGCAGGTCAGCTCCATGAAACAGCTGACAGATGCTTTACTCAGGCTTTCCAGGGTAGTCAGTCACAAAATAAAAAAGGAAGAGGTTGATCTCAGTATATTAGCAAGATCTCACCTGGATAAACTGCGCCTTGATGATCCTGGGCGAAAAGTTGAAACAAATATTGAGCAAAGCATGCTTGCTGAGGGAGATCTTGATTTGTTAAATATCGTCTTGGAAGAGCTGGTTGACAATGCCTGGAAGTTTACTTCCAATACAGAAAAAGCGAGCATTGAGATTGGCACCCAGATTCTTGCAGGGAAAACCGCTTATTA
>SLBE01000130.1 GCA_007126465.1 Syntrophomonadaceae bacterium
CCCGGCAGTGTCGAAGAAGTTCATACCATGTTCATAGGCATAACGGACAACCCGAACCGCGCTGTCGCGATCAACAGATTGGATCGGAAGCGCGCCAAAGCTGATTTTGCTAACCATCAATTCAGTTTTGCCCAGTCTGACAAGTTCCATAAAGCGACCTCCATCAGTTATCTTCTAGATTAAAATCGATTTAGGCAGGAGCACGGCCCTGGCCGGCAGCGCTTCCACCCCGCTGATTTTAAGGGGCATCACGTTTAAAATATACTGTCCCTCGGGAACCTCCTGCAGACGCAGCCCTTCCAGGATCCACATTTTTGCCCCGAGCAGTATTTTATGAGTCCGGTGATCGGGCTGATTTCGCTCAATACCCAGGGCATCGATTCCCACGCCGGCCAGTTTTCTTTGGGCCAGGTACTCCGCCCCCCGGGCGGTAAGGTAGACGAAATCAAAATCAAAACCATCCTGCAGTGAATTCCTGGTTTTAAGCAGGATAGTTTTTCCGAGACCAACCGCACGGTGTTCTTCGTCAATCAGTTTCTCTTTAAGGCGTAAATCTTGCTCTTCAATGGCTTCAACCGCCAGGTCACTGAAATCGAGCACCGTACAGGCGGAAAAAATCCCGGTTAAGGACCAGCTGTCGGAATCTGCACCGCCGGGAATCATGTGCAGCGGCATATCGATATGGGTTCCCGTATGCAGATCCAGGGTTATCCTGCTTTCATAGGTACGGCCGTTATTAAAGTCACTTACCTTCTCAATCTGCGGCTTCTTTTCCGGCTTATCTTTGTAAACAGCCATATCAGGCCTAACTGTCATCGAAATATCGTACAGAATCATGAATTTACCACCACCGATAACCATCCTCTTCAGTTATTTTATCCGCTTCAGCAGGTCCCCTGCTGCCCGGTTCGTACAGGTGCGGCTTATGTGCGCTTTTTTTACTCTGTTCATAAATATAATCTATTAAAGTCCAGGCCCTTTCCACTTCATTCCAGCTACTGAAGCGATCCGTATCACCGGCTATGGCATCGGCAATCAACCTTTCGTACGCTTCCGGGGTGTTAATTAAAAATGCGCAGGGCTGGCAAAAATCCATTTTAGCCGGAACAATCTCGCTGGTTGAAGCGGGCTTTTTGATATTAAACTGAAAAACCACACCTTCCTGCGGTTGGACTTTTAGGGTCAGGATATTAAGCAGGCTGTCATAATCGAGTTCCAGATCTTTTAGAGGGTTGCCGTAATAGAAAAAAGGCGGCTTTTTAAACTGTATAACGATTTTAGCAATCTTTTCGTCAAGATTTTTGCCTGTCCGCAGGTAGAAGGGCACTCCCTGCCAGCGCTGATTATTTACAGCCAGCTTCAAAGCGGCAAAAGTTTCGGTGCCTGTGTGCGCATCAACATCTTTTTCTTTTTTGTAACCTTTATACTGCCCTAAGACCAGGTTGCTTCTCTCTTCTTCTTCAGGCCAGAGCTGAACAGCATTGAGAAGCTTTAACCTTTCGGCGCGAACTGCTTCCGGGCCGGCCTCCTGGGGAGGTTCCATGGCAGTTAACGCCAGCATCTGCAGCAGGTGGCTCTGAACCATGTCGCGCATCGCCCCAAAACGGTCATAATAGCGGCCGCGGTCTCCGATACCTTCATTTTCAGAGGCAATAATTTGCACATGACTGATAAAGCGCTCATTCCAGAGCGGCTCAAAGACCGAGTTAGCCAGGCGCAGCACCAGGATATTTTGCAGCATTTCTTTGCCCAGGTAGTGGTCAATCCGAAAGATACTATCTTCACTGAAAGCCGAAGATATTACATCATTTAGTTCCCGGGCAGACTGAAGATCAAAGCCGAAGGGTTTTTCTATCATAATCCTCTGCCAGCCCGACTCCATTTGAACCATGCCATGCTTGTTAAGGTTTTCTACTGCCGGTGTAAACAGGTTCGGCGTCAAAGCCAGGTAATAAAGAACGTTATTGCTTCCTCCATTTGCCCGGTTGCACTCTTCAATTCTTTCCTTTAAGTCCGGGTAACTATCGGCGTAACGGATATCTCCCTGGTGATAGTAGATGCGGGGTGAAAGATCTGCCCATTTTTGATCATCCCAGGAAGAGGAGGAATACTTATTGACCGACTCGGCCAGTTCATTGCGGAACTGATCATCGCTTTTCTGTTTTCTGCCTACTCCTACAAAAGCAAAGTCCTGTGGCAGCGAGCCCAGGTGATGCAGGTTATATACAGCCGGGGCCAGTTTACGGTGGGCAAGATCGCCGGTTCCTCCCAGGACAACCATGGTGCAGCCTTCTGTGGACAATATTTACAACCCCTTCTAATTTTTAATTTAAACTGTAAGCGTTCTGCAATACCCTGTTGTTGCTGTAAGCTAAATCAGCGCTGCAGCGGGATAAATCACTGAGCTGACAAGGCGATTTCATTGGCCATGATAGCTTTACCGGCCAGGTTCTTCGTGCCCGCCAAATTCGCGGCGCAGGCCGGCAATAATTTTAGCAGAAAAAGGATCGCTTTGCTCCGAGCCATAACGGGCATAAAGAGCCTGGGTAATAACAGGCAGCGGTACCTTGCGCAGCAGGGCTTCTTCAACAGTCCATAGCCCGGTGCCCGAAGAACCGGCAACACCTTTAAGTGTTTTCAGGGTGGGGTCGGCCGTAAACATGTTTGCCGTTAACTCAATCAGCCAGCTTTGAATTACTGAACCGTTGTTCCACAGGCGAGCCACATCACCATAGTTTAATTGGTAAGGACCCCTGTCAAGCAGGGCAAATCCTTCTGCTATAGCCTGCATCATCCCGTACTCAATGCCATTGTGAACCATCTTCACATAATGCCCGGCTCCGTTCCCGCCGACATGGAGGTAACCCCCTTCAACACAAATATCTTTAAATAGCGGTTCGAGGTAGTTATAGCTCTTTTCTTCAGCGCCAACCATCATGCAGGCTCCGCTTCGGGCACCTGCTGGCCCACCGCTTATTCCGGCATCTACATAGTGCAGGTCATATGAAAAGAGAGTTTCCGAGCGGCGCACAGAATCGCGGTAGTGGGAATTGCCACCATCAATGATAATATCATCTTTCTTCAATAACGGTATTAACTGCTCAAGCATTTCATCAACAGCGTCTCCGGCAGGAACCATTAACCAGATAATTTTCTGGTCGGGGAGCTTATTGACGAGCTCTGCCAGATCCGCTGTTCCCTCAAGCCCTTCATCAGTGAAAGCGGCGGCTTTTTCCGGGTTGCGGCTGTAAACAACCACCCGGTGCCCGTGTTCGAGCATATTCAGGGCCAGGGCATGGCCCATCTTTCCTGCACCTATTAACCCTGTGTCCAATAAAGTCACTTCCTTCCGCTTCCGGTAATAAAAATACTAATAACATATTAACGTAAAATATCACTTTAAACAAATGAAGAAACCAGGCCCGGTCAGTGATCCGGCCTGGTTTTAACATCACGGAAAAGTAACCCCCTCTTTAAAAGGCAGCTTTTCCAAAGTTTAGTTTTCTTATTATGAGCTTTCTTTGATTTTCACGGTACGGCTCTTCAGTTCATCCACTTTTGGCATTTCAATCCGCAGAACTCCATTCTTTATGCTGGCCTCAACTTCATCAGTTTTGATTGGCGCAGG
>SLBE01000132.1 GCA_007126465.1 Syntrophomonadaceae bacterium
ATAGTCCAGTTCTGGCAGAAGATACATTCCAGGTTACAGTTAACAAAGAAAATAGTACCGGAACCACCCCTTCCGACCAGTTCATTTTCTTCACCATAATGCGGACCGGCGCTGCAAACAATAACATCTGCTGCTGACCCGCAGCGCCCCCTCTCGCCTGCCGGACGGTTAACTTTGCATTCGCGGGGACAGAGGGTGCAGTTCTCAGATATTTGGTACAGTTCTGCAATCTTTTTCTCCCGGTCAGCCCGAGGAAGCTTCAGGTAGGCAGGAGTTTTCTGGTCGAATCCTTTGCTGGATCGGCTGTCATTGTTGTCTGGATCAGGTTTTTTACGGAAAAACATCGAACCACCACTTTTCATACAAAACTTATAAACAAAACTTATTGCCGGTGAGTCTTGAGTGATACAAAATTACAAATCCTGATTTCAAAATTTTCTACTCAGTGCTTTAATTTCCTTCTTACATTATAATAGATTAGCCGCTTATTTTCATGGAAAGCAAGATTGGGGTCAGGTCTTGAAATATAAGTTTTAATTCTTTATTGGCTTGCCAATCAGTATTGAGGCCATTATGGACCTGGGAGCATTTGAGAAATGTAAAAGATCAAGCTCTGGACCCTTTTCCTTTTTTCTGAAAACCCGGGCAGGAAAGTGACCACAGCTTATTGAATTTTTTAGGTTGTGCAATCCGGCAGCAAAACCAAACCGGTACTGTAGAAAATGCATTTGGAGGAAATACTGTATATGTGGAACCAACAATATGAAGCAATGGACCGAGAAAAACTTAAAACACTACAATTTTTAAGGCTGAAACAATCACTGGAACGGGTCTACCAGCTGGTGCCCTTTTACCGGAAAAGTTTTGACAGTATCAGGGCCGAGCCGGGCGATATCCGCTGCCTTGAAGACCTGCAGAAACTGCCCTTTACCGTAAAAGACGACCTGCGGGACAATTTCCCCTACGGGCTTTTTACCGTTGACCTGAACGAAGTTGTAAGGATCCACTCCTCATCAGGCACCACCGGTATTCCCACTGTGGTCGGCTATACTAAAAACGACCTGGATACCTGGGCCGAGCTGATGGCCCGCACCCTGACCGCCGGGGGCGGGAGCAGTGAATCGATAGTACATATCGCCTACGGTTATGGTCTTTTTACGGGGGGCCTGGGAGCTCATTACGGTGCGGAAAAAATCGGGGCCACAGTAGTGCCAATTTCCGGTGGGCAAACCAAGCGCCAGGTGCGGATGATGCGGGACCTGGGCACCACCCTTCTGGCCTGCACTCCCTCTTACGCACTATATATAGCCGAGACAATCGCCGAAATGGATATGACCCCCGGTGACCTGAAGCTGCGCTCCGGAATTTTCGGAGCCGAACCCTGGTCGGAAAGTATGCGCCGGGTTATTGAAGATAAACTGCAGATCGATGCGTTTGATATTTACGGTTTAAGTGAAATTATCGGGCCCGGTGTGGCCTACGAATGCAGCGCCAAGGCTGGCCTGCATATCAGCGAAGATCACTTTATTCCGGAAATAATTGACCCGGCCAGTGGTGAAGCACTGCCGGTGGGTTCAACCGGGGAACTGGCCATTACTACGGTCAGCAAGGAAGCGCTGCCGATGATCCGCTACCGCACCCGCGATATTACAACCCTTAACTATGAACCCTGCTCCTGCGGGCGGACCCATGTGCGGATGGATAAGGTAAGCGGGCGCAGTGACGATATGATCATTATCCGCGGGGTAAATGTTTTTCCTTCACAGGTGGAAAGTATCCTTCTGGAGATGGGCGAAACCGAACCGCACTACCAGCTTGTGGTTGACCGGGTCGGCTCGCTCGATACCCTGCAGGTCCTGGTTGAAGTATCAGAGCAGATGTTCTCCGACCATGTGCGTGGTTTAGAGTCGCTGGAAAGAAGAATCCGCCTGGAAATAGATAACATGCTCGGCGTCACTGCAGATGTAAAGCTGGTTGAACCGAAAAGCATTCCCCGCAGCGAGGGCAAAGCGCAGCGGGTAATTGATAAACGCAACCTGTAAAATTATTATCATAAAGGAGGTAGTGCAATGATTAAGCAGATTTCTGTTTTTCTCGAAAATAAGTCGGGCCGGTTAATCCGTGTAGCGCAAGCCCTGGGTGAAAACGATATCAACATCCGCGGCCTCTCCATTGCCGACACATCAGATTTTGGCATCCTGCGGATGATCGTCGACCAGCCGGATAAAGCAATTGAGGTTTTAAAAGGAAGCGGTATAATGGCTACAGTAACCGAGGTTATTGCCATGGAAGTGCCCGATACACCGGGCGGGTTGGCCGAGGTGCTGACTTACATGGAGGAAGCCGGCATTAACATTGAATATCTCTATTCCTTTATTGAAAAGCCGACCACCCATGCAATAATCATGATGCGCGTAGAGAGAATTAACGATGCCCTGGAAGTTTTAAAGAAGAATAATGTGCCTATTGTCGGTGGGGATCGAATTTATTCTTTTTAGTGTCAAGTAATCTTGGCGGCAAAAGATGAATACTATATACCCGAAAATTAAGCAGTTATAGAGCAGCAAACGCAGCTAGGGAGTTGAGTTAAATGCAAAATGACTTTTTCAGTACAGACGAATTTTCAGCCCGGCAGAAAAGCGGGCTGCAGCAGGCTATCAACCATGCCTTTAACAACAGCCCTTTTTACCGCCGGGTTTTTGAGCAGGCAGGGCTGGAACCGGCCGACATAAAAAACCCTGCCGATTTTTCCCGCGTTCCCTTCACCACCAAGAATGACCTGCGGGAAGCTTATCCTTACGGCATGGCCGCCGTACCGCTGGATAAAATTTTACGCATTCACGCCTCTTCCGGCACGACCGGCAAACCGATCGTAGCCGGTTATACCAGAAGTGATCTGGATACCTGGGCTATTGGCGTGGCGCGGATCTGCGAAATGGCAGGGGTCAGCGCAAAAGATATCGCCCAGATTTCTTTCGGCTACGGCCTCTTCACCGGTGGGTTCGGCCTGCACTACGGATTGGAGCAGCTTGGTGCCACGGTGGTGCCCTTTTCAAGCGGTAATACCGAGCGGCAGCTGACCCTGATGCAGGACTTTAAAACAAATGTGCTGGTCAGCACCCCTTCTTTTGCCATCTACATGGCCGAAACTGCCCGGGAACTTGGTTATAATCCGCGCGAATTCGGGCTGCGGATCGGACTGTTCGGGGGTGAACCCTGTTCCGATGCCCTGCGGAAAGATATCGAAGCCCAGTGGGGCTTAAAGGCAACTGTAAATTACGGCCTGACCGAGGTAGTGGGCCCGGGTATATCGGGCGAATGCCTGGAGACTGCGGGCATGCATATTTTAGAGGATCTTTACTACCCGGAAGTCATTGATCCGGACACAGGCGAGCTGCTGCCGGACGGGGAAAAGGGCGAACTGGTCTTAACCCCCATGTTCAAGGAAGGTTTCCCGGTGCTGCGCTACCGCACCGGCGACATCACCCGCCTGATTCCTGAAAAATGCGCCTGCGGCCGCACCACCCGCCGTATGGACTATATTACCGGGCGCAGCGACGATATGATCATTATCAAAGGCGTAAATATCTTCCCATCACAGGTAGAAGAAGTGCTGGCCGGGTTCAAGGAAGTATCGCCGCACTACCGCCTGGTCTTGAAGAAAGAAAAAGGATTTATCAAGGATTTAGAAATCCAGATCGAGCTTACCGAGGAAGGTTTTACCGACAGCTATAAGGAACTGGAAGCTTTGGACGGACGGATTCGCCAGCGCCTGCGTTCAACCCTGTCCCTGGCGCCTAAAGTTAAGTTGATGGAACCAAAATCTCTGGAACGGACCACGGGCAAAGCTAAGCGCATCGTGGAAGATTAATAGAAATATTTTTTATTGCAAGAAAGGCAAGTTCATACCTGACAAAATCATAGAAAGTGAGGAAAAGCCCTTGGAAGTTAAACGCGTTATTATGACCGGCAACGAGGCTATTGCTCTCGGGGCTTATGAAGCCGGGGTAAGCGTAGGCTGCGCCTACCCGGGCACACCAAGCACAGAAATTTTGGAAAACCTATCCCGTTATGAGGGCGTTAATTGCAACTGGTCAGCCAATGAAAAAACAGCCCTCGAAGAAGGGATCGGCGCTTCGATGGAAGGGGCACGGGTCCTGGTAGCGATGAAACACGTGGGAGTAAACGTGGCCGCCGACCCGCTTTTAACCCTATCTTACACTGGGGTAGGCGGCGGATTGGTCCTTATATCTGCCGACGATCCCGGCATGCACAGTTCCCAGAACGAGCAGGACAACCGCCATTATGCCCGCTTTGCCAAGATTCCGCTGCTTGAACCATCCGACAGCGAGGAAGCACGCGATTATGTAGGTGCCGCCTTGGATTTGAGCGAGAAATTTGATACACCGGTAATGCTGCGCTCGACTACCAGGATTTCGCACTCGCGCAGCACCCTGATACCGGGTAAGAGGCAGGAACATGAGGTAACCGGCTTTACGAAAAACCCGGCAAAGTATGTGATGCTGCCCGGTTTTGCCAGGCTGCGCCACCCTATTGTGGAGGATCGCCTGGTGGCCCTGGAGGAAGAGGCTGAAAAAAGCCCGCTTAACAGGATTGAGCCCGGCTCAAAGAAGATGGGCGTACTCTGCAGCGGGGTAGCATACAACTATGCCCGGGAAGCGCTTCCCGATGCTACCTTCCTGAAGCTCGGTTTCAGCCACCCCCTGCCTAAAAAGTTGGTTCGCAAATTTGCCTCCATGGTCGATGAAATCATCGTGGTTGAGGAACTCGATCCCTTCTTTGAAGAGCA
Source organism: Syntrophomonadaceae bacterium (assembly GCA_007126465.1). Taxonomy (GTDB): domain Bacteria; phylum Bacillota; class Dethiobacteria; order DTU022; family DTU022; genus T3SED10-7. The sequence goes on from SLBE01000132.1 coordinate 4,811, forward strand.
ACTTCTGGCCATGCATCTTGATGTGCCGGTCAGGGGCAAGGAGTTATTTGGTCTGCTCGGTGAACTGGGCGCTGAAATAATCCGCGAAAAGGTTCTGGGCCAGAAAATTGAACCGATTGAAGTGCGTGAAGATATCCCCGGCCGCCCACCGGTGATGTGCCCGGGTTGCTCGCACCGCGGCGTATTCCATACCCTGAAAAAATTGAAACTGAATGTTATGGGCGATATCGGCTGTTACACCCTGGGGGCTCTTCCGCCTCTTACCTCGATCGATTCCTGTGTCTGCATGGGAGCAAGCATCGGAATGGCCTTAGGGATGGCACGTGCCAACCCGCAATCGGCAGAAAAAACTGTGGCAGTAATTGGCGATTCGACCTTCCTTCATTCAGGGATCACTCCTTTGTTAGACGCTGTCTACAATGAAGCGCCGATTACAGTGATGATCTTAGATAACAGCACCACGGCCATGACCGGCCACCAGGAGCACCCCGGCACAGGTTCGACCCTGCAGGGGGAGCCATCTTCTGCAGTAAACCTGGAAGGCTTATGTGCATCTCTCGGTGTGAAACGGGTCCAGGCAGTTGACGCTTTCGATTTAAAGGAGCTGCGCTCAACTATTAAAAGTGAGCTGGAAGCCAAAGAAACTTCGGTGGTTATTGTCAGGCGGCCGTGCGTTTTCCTGCTGACCGAATTCGATGCGCCCTTCTGGGTTGATGAAGATCTTTGCACCGCCTGTGAAGCCTGCATCAAACTGGGCTGTCCGGCGCTGAGCATGAAAGGCGAAGCGGCAAAAATTAACAGTACAATTTGCACCGCCTGCGGACTCTGTGAACAGCTCTGCCGCTTTGACGCAATCAGGCCGGCTGCTGAAAAGGAAGGTGTAAAATAGATGGAAAACCAGAAATCAGATATTCTAATTGCCGGGGTTGGTGGACAGGGTACGATTTTAACCGGCCGCATTATCGCTTCCCTGGCGATAAGTGAAGGATTAGATGTTAAAACCGCTGAAACTCACGGAATGGCTCAGCGTGGTGGAAGTGTTATTACCCACGTTCGGATTGGCGAAAAGGTCTACTCACCGCTGATCCCCCAGGGCGACGGGGATTTCCTGCTTTCCTTCGAAAAGCTGGAAGCTTTGCGCTGGCTGCCTTTCCTTTCCCCGCAGGGAACGGTGATCGTCAATACCCAGGAGCTTGACCCGCTGCCGGTTTTAACCGGTGAAACAGAGTACTCCGGTGGAATTTTAGAGGAAATTGAAAGCAAGGTGGGACGATTGATTGCCGTCGATGCCCTCTCCATTGACCCCGTCACGAAAAATGCCCGGATGGTTAACACCTTCCTGCTGGGCATTTTAGCAACAACCATGGAGTTTGAAAAAGAAAAATGGTTAAAAGTGATGGAGCAGGAAATTAAAGCCAAGCTGGTTGATATCAACAAGCAGGCCTTCGAAGCCGGCTGGCAGTTCGCCAATAAGTGAAAAAGGTGTCAGAGTTAATTTTCACTTATTAAGTTGAAAAGATGTCAGAGTCATTTTCTACTTATTTCACTTGTATTTAAAAATAAAAAGCTGGTTAGAATAACCTTTGCATTGATTTTAGTAATTTAGCGAATCCAAAAGAAGGGCTTCCGGTTAGCAAACTGCCGCAAGCCCTTCTTTATTATCAAAAACTATTCAATTAATCGCTAAAGTGAAAATTAACTCTGACACCTTTTTCACTTTTTTAACTTTAGCTTTTTTCTTTCTTTTCGGTTGGTTCCATGCCGATGGCGCAGCCGTTTAGAAGGGAAGCAACGCCGACGTCGTAGTTGTTGTGGCTGCCGCCACAGATGGCGCAGGGTATGTCGGGATCGACTGTGCGCTTCGGCTCGGTGTACCCGTAAATGCCGCCCTCAAAGTTACGCAGGACAACCCGGTTGGGAGACTGGCTGACCAGGTACTGGGGCATAACCGGGATTTTACCTCCACCGCCGGGAGCATCAACCACAAAAGTAGGCACGCCCAGGCCGGTGGTATGGCCGCGCAGGTTTTCTATCGCTTCAATTCCCGCAGACACAGAGGTTCGGAAATGTTCAATGCCCTGCGAAAGATCACACTGGTAGAGGTAGTACGGTTTCACCCTGATTTTTAGCAGTTCGTGGCTTAACTTCTTAAGCAGCTCGGGGCAATCGTTAACCCCGGCCAGGAGCACGGACTGGTTGCCGAGCGGGATGCCGGCGTTGGCAAGACGCTCACAGGCTGCCCTGGATACTTCGTTAATCTCTTTGGGGTGGTTAAAATGGGTGTTCAGGTAAATGGGATGGTACCTGGCAAGCATTTCGCAGAGTTCATCAGTAATACGCTGGGGCATCACTACCGGAGCCCGGCTGCCGAAACGGATCAGTTCAACATGCTCGATGGAACGCAGCTCTTTTAAAATGTCTTCAATCAAGCTGTCACCGATCAACAGTCCGTCACCGCCAGATATAAGAACGTCCCTGACCGCGGGGGTACGGCGGATATAATCTATAGCTTCACTGATCTGGGCGCTGGTCCGGGCCCTGTCTTTGCCGCCGGCCATGCGGCGCCTGGTACAGTGACGGCAGTACATGGAACACTGGTCGGTTACCAGCAGCAATACACGGTCCGGATAACGGTGGGTTAAACCTTCAACCGGTGAATCGACATCCTCATGCAGGGGGTCGGCCATATCTGAACCGGAATGGTGCAGCTCCAGGGCCGTTGGCACCGCCTGTTTGCGGATCGGGCAGCTTCTGTCTTTCGGGTCCATCAGCGAAGCGTAGTAGGGAGTAATAGCCATACGGAAGGTCTGCAGGCACTGCTCTAAGCCCTTCTCTTCCTCATCACTGATCTCTATCACCTGTTTGAGCTGTTCAATGGTGGCAATACGATTTTTTACCTGCCAGTGCCAGTTGTTCCATTCTTCTTCAGTAACATCTTTCCAGAGGGGTACTTCCCGGTAGTTACGCATTATCAGCGCTCCTTTCTGTTGCCGCTTAGCTAGTTAAAGTCAAGTTCATAAACTACGGATTGAGTTATAAAGCCAAGTTTTTCGTAAAGACGGCGGGCATTGTGATTTGTATTGAGGGCATTTAGCTCGATTCGGCTTAAACCCTGTTCTCTGGCTGTCTCGATAACATGGCACAGCAGGTTATAGGCCAGGCCCTGCCCGCGGCACTGCGGATCAACCACAACATCTTCAATATGGCCGTACCAGTTATCGTGCCAGGTTGAGTAGTGGCCCTTGTGAAGACTGGCAGTTCCCTTGATGACCCCGTCATCTTCCACCACAAAAACCTGGACCTGCTGTGGATTATCGAGTGTAAAACGAAAGCTGCGCTGCAGAACCTCATCAGGGGATTTCTTGTTATAAAATTCAAGGAGTATTTTCCAGTGACTAATTACTGCTTCCTGGTCAGCTGCGGTGGCCTGTCGTATTTCCAAGGTGCATTCCTCCAAGACTAATGATAAGAGATATTTATTCTGGGTTTATTTAAAGCCTTTCAACGCTCATCTGCCATCGACGCATCAAAAAAACAGCAGTGATAATAGCGATTTTTTTAAACTTCACTTTTTATAGCAAACTCTATAGCGACTTACTCCTGTGTTATTGTAACAAATATTAATGTTTACGGGAATTGTTTTTTTATATCACTAATCCTGCAGTGCTGACAAGATTTTCAAACAAATGCTTGCCAGAAAAGGTATAATAGTAGTGATATGCTGGTATGATATAATCCTGTTTTAAAATAATGTTTATCGTGGTGGTGCTAAGAATTGCCCGAGGGCTATAACTGGTTAGACCTAATTATATTAATAATAATAGCAGCTGCAGTTATTCAGGGCATCAGGGCCGGTCTAATCCGCAGTATCTTTAACGTGGCAGGCTTAGCCGTCGGGTTCCTGGCGGCGATTAATTATTATGCTCCGGCCGGCAGCATGATTATAAGGCATATTAACCTGCCCCAGATTATTGCAGATGTACTCAGTTTTATCGTTATTTTTGCGGTATCAACTGCCATCGTCCATCTCATTGGGTCATTTGTTGCTGTAATAACGCGAGTCAGGTTATTCAGGTTTGCAGACAGGGTTGGAGGAAGTGCAGCCGGGCTGTTAATTGGTTTTATCCTGGTCGGAATAATTTTGATCATGATCACGGCTTTTCCCCTGTTTAACGGGTTCCATGATCAGATCGAAGAGTCTTACCTGGCCCCGCCCATAGTAGATAATACTCAGCAAATATATGAAGAGTTGGGCGAACTGCTGCCGGTGGAACTGCCCCAGCTGAAAACTTTTCCGGAAGAATTAAGCAGTTACCTGAGTGTTATCAGCACCCGTTCCGAACAATCTGATCATCACAGGGTTAACTATAAAAAGCTTGACGGTGCTACATGTTTTGTATGCGGCGGCTCGGTTGAATTTCTAGGCTACCTCGATAACGGGATGAACTCTATATCACCAAAATTTGCCTGTACAGAGTGCGGCAGAACCAGCGACGGCTGCCAGACTTATGAAGGGTACCATGAAATGTACCAGCTTTGTCCAGTAGAGCTGGGTAACCAGGGGTACCGTTTTGACTGCGGGGTCTGGACCAACCATGCCTATCACCGCCCGACCGGCCCCTGCGTGGTTTGTGGGGCAGAGTAAACTACCTGAAACCGAGTACACGGAGAGGGGGGTTGCGTACTTACAGGTAATTCGAAGTACGCAACCCCCCTCCCCGTGTACTTGTTAGTCGGAATGTGGTTTTATTAAATCAGGATTGTTATTTGATGGTTTGTTGACTTCACGGGACACGGGATAGGCGGTCAGTTCATCGGGTGGATATGGCTGCAATAGATCCTGCAGGCCGGCGGGATCGGCGTTAATATCGAGCCACTGGTCGAAATGCTGCGAAGAGATAATGACCGGCATGCGGTTGTGGATAGGGGCAAGCAGGGAGTTCGGCTCTGTTGTTAGTATCGTACAGGTTTCAAGTGGCTTATCTCCCTTATCCCAACGTTCCCAGAGGCCGGCAAAGGCAAAGGGATTTCCGTCTTCCCGGCAGACATAATATGGCTGTTTTCCGTTTTGCGCCTTCTTCCACTCGTAAAAACCGCTGGCGGGGATAAGCAGTCTCCTCTTTTTAAAGGCATCACGAAATGAAGGTTTTTCCGGGGCTGTTTCGGCACGGGCATTGATCATCCTGCTGCCGATTGAGCTGTCCTCAGCCCAGAAAGGCACCAGGCCCCACCGGAGGTGGACAAATTCTTTATCATTTTCACCCGGTGAACGACGCAGGGCCAGTATGTCCTGGGAAGGCGCTATATTAAAACGGGGCTGCAGATCAAAGCGCAGTTCCAGTCCGAAGAGCATATCAAGAATTCTTTTTTCAGCTACAAGAGCGAATCTACCGCACATGGCAAGTTACCAGTTCCAGTCTTAATTTACCTTTCCTTAATTATCATTCCTTAACATCATAAAAACCCAGGTTGAAACGGTGGATGGTGGGCACACCGGGCGGGACAAAAGAAATCCGATCCCCATCCTGCAATTCTGTTGAAAGAGGCCTGATTGTCCGATTAATGAAGACAGCTTCAACGTCTTCCGGCTTGATATCGAGTTTTTCCCGCAATTGATTGGCTGTTAAAGGTTGGTCGCTTTCATAATACATCGGCTGAGGCCAATCTCTTTCTTTAAAAAGTGGCACCAGTCTTGTAAAGCCGCGCACTTCATAGGTTGGCATTATAATCACTTCCTATTGCTTTAGTCCTGTTGCAACACGATCAGGGAATCTACAACCACCGGTTCTTCTCCTGAAATAATTATCGGATTAAGATCAATTTCAGATATTTCAGGATGCAGCAACCCAATATCTCCCACAGTTTGCAGGATACTGCTTAAAGCTTTCCGGTTTACAGGCGGCAAGCCCCTGTATTCTCCCAGCAATGCAGAAGCTTTAATCGTATCAATCATTTCAGATGCTTCTGTTCTGCACAGCGGAGCCAGGCGGAATGTATTGTCTTTCAGGGCTTCTGTAAAGATACCGCCAAGTCCAAAGAGAACGCAGGATCCAAAGCCCTCCTGGTGAATCATGCCGGCCATGACTTCCCGCTCTCCCTTGACCATTTTCGACACCAGGACAGGTATATCCTGCCCGGCAGAAGCAAGCACGGCATTATAGGCAAGTTCTACTTCTTCTGAGCTGTTAAGGTTAAGCTTAATCAAGCCCTGCCCGGTTTTATGGACCAGATCGGGTGAGCAACCTTTAAGAACAACGGGATAGCCGATCTGATCAGCAGCCTGCGCCGCTTCGGGCGCAGAATTAGCCAGCACCTCAGTGCTGACCGGTATTCCGTAAGCTCGCAGAACCAGCTTAGAGCTGTACTCGTCGAGATTCTTCCATCCTTTATCCCGCGCACCGGTGATAATTTGTGCCGCCTGTTCGGATTGGGGCGGCAGTTCAGATGGCGCAAAAGCCGGCCGCTTCCTGACCTGGTTATAACGATGCAGGGCAAGCATTCCGCAGGCCGCTTTTTCAGGACCGTCAAAGAAGGGAATATTATGATCCTGGTAGGCTGCGGTAAAGTTATCTTCACGTCCAAAGAATGAAGAAAATATCATGGGAAGGCCATATTTTTCGGGCAGTGACAGTGGTTTCTCCATATCGCGGGCAAACTGGGCGGCAAAGTTTTCTGCACCGATATCACCAACCAGGTCGGTCAGGTGCGGGTAAACAGCTTTAAGGAAACCACTGCTCATCAGACCATGCACGACGAGACCGTCTACTTCCCCGCTTTTTAAAATTAAATCAGGGATGGTCGTACTGATCGCTTCAGAATCCATGTGAAATGTAAGGTCAACAGGATTACCGGCCGAGCCATGGGGTGGGATATGCTTCTTTATCTCGGCCTGGAGTTCCTGTGAGAAAGCCGGCACTTCCATCCCCCCATCATTACAAGTATTGGCCATGGCCGTGCCAGGTCCGCCGGAATTGGTCAGCACTGCCAGACGCTTACCTTTCAGGCGGGGCTGTGTGGCCAGGACCCAACCATGGCTGTACAGTTCCTCTATTGATTCAACCCGGATAATGCCGGCCTGCCTGAAGAGTCCTTCGTAAAGGTAATCGGGCCCGGCCATGGCCCCGGTATGACTGGAACCGGCCCTGGCCCCTGCATCTGTACCGCCCACATACTGGGCTAAAACCGGCTTATGTGGGGTAATACGGCGGGCTGTTTCCAAAAATCGGCCGGCATCTTTGAGCCCTTCTATATAGAGGGAAATAGCTTTAGTATCTTGATCTTCCCCGAGGTACTCAAGGCAATCTATAATATCGATATCAGCTTCGTTGCCGACGCTGATTGCCTTGCTGTAACGGATACCTTTTTCCCTCAGGTAGGGCAGGGTCTGGGTAATGTAGGTGCCGCTCTGCGAAGCCATTCCGAGGAGGCCGGGCGGTCCTGTCAGGGGGGCTACCGTAACATTGAGCGGCAGGTGGCTGTTAAGCATGCCCATGCAATTCGGACCGAGGAAGCGGATATCATAGCGGCGAGCCACTTCTTTGAGCTTTTCCTCAAGCTCTTGCCCCTGCGGCCCCGTTTCCCTGAAACCGGCAGTAATCACTATGGCTCTTTTGGTGCCAATTTTACCGAAGTCTTCCAAGATCTGCACGACAAGGGGCGCCGGCAGGACGAACATAACCAGGTCCGGCGCTTCAGGCAGATCAAAGGCTGAAGAATATGCTTTGTAACCGAAGACTTCCTTTTCGGTCGGATGTATGGGGTAATATTTTCCGGGAAAACCATCCTTGACAATACTTAAAGCCTGAATGGCGCCCATTTTCATGGGGTTGTTGCCGGCTCCGACAGTTGCAATTGTTTTTGGCTCCATTAATTCAAACAATGGGTTACTGCTGCTATTTTCCATGGTTATCGCCTCCCCTTGTAAAATTCAAGACAATTAGGTTATTTCCTGCTCAGACCATGAAACTGTGCATTAATTTTTTAGCATAGAAAACTGAATTATATGGGCAAAGTGAATTCTTTTTCTGTCTGAACAGGCATATTAGCTGCTTATGTTGAATACATATAGCGGAAATTTATTGGCTTTTGTTAATTATGGGGGAAGATAATTAAATCTATGATCAGGAATCTTCTCTGATAACCGTTTATTTTCACTATTTACTTTAAAGGAGCGGATCTTGTGAAACTTTTTGAACCGATCAAAGTAGGAAAACTGGAACTGAAAAACAGGATTGCCATGCCGGCAATACATCACTGTTATAC
>SLBE01000062.1 GCA_007126465.1 Syntrophomonadaceae bacterium
CGACCGGTGCGGAGCGGCAGGCCACCGTGTTCGTCGCTACCGTCTGCCGCCGCGGGGGAGGTGAGGATCCTGGCACGGATGATCCCACCCATCTGCTCCGATGACACCCGGAGCCCCGGCGAGGTGCAGCTGTTCCAGCAGCTCCGTGAGGATCCCGTCACCGAGAGCTGGACCGTGCTCCACAGCCTGGACCTCAGCGAGCACGTCTCTCAGGTCGCTGGCGAGATCGACTTCCTCGTCCTCGTCCCTGGCCTCGGGGTCGTGGCGCTGGAGGTCAAGGGCCACCAGCGCGTGCGTCGCAAGGATGGCGTCTGGTACCTCGGGAACGACACCAAGGGCGAGGTCCGTGGTCCGTTCAAGCAGGCTGCGGACGCGACGCACAGCATCCGTTCCGAGGCCATGAAGCGGGTCGAGTCCGCTCGCTCCGTGCCGTTCTGGAGCGCGGTCGCCTTCCCGTTCGTGACCTTCGATGACCGCTCCCCCGAGTGGCACGACTGGCAGGTGATCGACCGGCAGGTGCTGGCGGCCAGGTCCATCGGCGACGCCATCGTCGGCGTCCTCCGCGGCGCGCGCGAGCACCTCCGTGGCTCGACCAGCTGGTTCGATGGCGGCAGTCCGGAGCCAACCGACGCGACCGTCGAAGCGTTGGTCGCAGCGCTTCGGGGGGACTTCGAGGTGCACGAGACGCCTCGCTCCCGACGACGCCGGCTCCAGGAGGAGGTGCTGCGGTACACGAACGAGCAGGCAGCAGCCCTGGACCAGGTCGAGGAGAACCCTCGCGTCCTCTTCGACGGCCCGGCCGGAACGGGCAAGACCGTCCTCGCGGTCGAGTCGGCGCGCCGAGCCGCGGAGCGCGGTGACCGCGTCCTCCTCCTGTGCTTCAACCGGCACCTCGCCGCCCGCCTCCGTGACGAGACTGCCGAGCAGCCGGGCATCACTGCGAGGACCCTCCACTCGCACCTGCTGGAGCTATCCGGGCAGCAGCGGCGACCGAGCGGTGCGGGCCCGCGCTACTGGACCGATGATCTCCCGGAGGCAGCGCTCGGAGCAGCGCTGGAGCGCGACACGCCACCGTACGATGTGCTCGTCATGGACGAGGCGCAGGACCTCGCTCGAGACACCTACATCGACGTCCTGGACCTCGAGGTGGTCGGAGGTCTCGCATCAGGTAGGTGGTTCGCGTTCGGTGACCTCGCGAACCAGGCCATCTACGACGGCGACGCGGAGGGGTTCGCCGGGTTGCTCGCCGCGCGGACCGGCGGTGGGTTCGCCCGGTTCGGCCTGACGGCGAACTGCCGGAACACCCCCCGCATCGCGGCGTACGCGGAGCTGCTCGGTGACCTGCAGCGCGGGTACACCCGCGTGCTCCGGCCCGACGACGGCAGGGAACCTCGCACGACGGTGATCCGTCCTTCCGAGCGCTCGGTGGACGTGCTCATCGGGGTGCTGGAGGAGCTCCAACGTGACGGGTTCAGCGGGTCGGACGTCGCGATCCTGAGCCCGATGCGCGACGGTCTGGCGACCGCGGTCCTCGACGACCCGTGGCGCTCCCGGTTGGCCCCGATCGGCGACCGGCGAGGTGCGGCACGCATCAGCTACGGCACGATCCACGAGTTCAAGGGCCTCGAGGCAGCCGCGGTGGTGCTCACCGACATCACCGGGTTCGACGAGGCCGACCGGAGGCTGTCGTACGTTGGGATGACGCGCGCGCTGCACCGGCTCCACCTGATCGTGGACGAACGTTCGCGCGATGAGCTGGTCCGGCTCCTGGTGAGCTGAAGGGGACGAGATGGTCGATCCGGCGGTTGGACGCGAGGAGTCGCTGCGGTGGCTGGAGCGCGAGCTCGTGGGGCCAGCACCGGCGGGACCGGAACGAGACCTGGATGGCTCGTTCCCGACGAAGCGCGACAGCTACGGCCCGTTCGTCGACGAGCACACGGGCGAGGAGGTCCTCGCGTGGACGCGGCCCCTGAAGCGCTACGGCGTCGGGGTCCTGTTCGCCGCTGGCGGCAGGTCCGATGCGTCGACGGACGACGCCACGGACGACGAGCTCGACGCTGCGCTGCAGGCCACCCTCCAGCAGCACGAGGAAGGCGCCGATGGAGCCGAGGCGTTCGGGAAGCTCGGCGAGCGGTCGGGTGCCGACGACGCCGGCGACGACCACGACCTCAGCGCGGTCAACGAGCGACGCCCCTCCGCGATGGCGCTGTCCTTCCTGCTTCACCCCGGCGCCGGAACGCGTCTGCGCATCGAAGGCCACGGCGGCGCCTACGTGGCCAGATCGGTCCACATCGAGGAGCCGGAGGGTCCGGGTCCGGAGACGCGGAGGGTCTACGTCCGTCGGCCATGGTCCGTCCGCGCCGAGGTCGACCCGGGGCGCCTAGCCGCCGGCCGGTCGTCCGTCCGCTTGACACCTGATGCGACCGACGGACCCGAGGGCATCGTGGCGGCGCTCGAGATCACCATGCGCGATGCGCGCGCCGACGGCTCCCAGCTCGTCACCGCGGCCCTGGTCAACCGTTCCTCCGTGGAAGGTGGAGGTTCGACGGACGAACGTGCCCTGTTCCAGTGCCAGCTCGCCGTGACGACGCTCGACGACGCTGGTCGCCGCGTCGCCGGGGTCGGTCCCTACCCCGGTCCGCCTCTGGAGGAGCTCGATGACGAGGAGCGCTCCCTCGTCCTGCTCTACCGGTCAGCGACGACCTACGCGGTCGGCCACGGGTGCAGCGCGACCTGGGAGGGGCCCGAGGACGGTCTCGTCGCCACCGTTCGAGCCGAGCCGTTCCCTACCGTCGAGGTGCCGAGCATCACACCGGACATCCTCGACGCTTCCGGACGCCCTCTCAGGGTCGACATGGCACCCCTCGCGGGCCTGATGCCGGGCGCCGACGTCGACGCGGAGCTCCGCGGCCTGGTGGACGCCTACCAGGCATGGATCGACCGTCGGCGTTCCGAGCTGCGCGACGTGCCGGAAGAGCTCACGCCGACGGCCGAGCATCACCTCGGAGCTTGCCAGCAGGCCGCGGATCGGATGCGGCGAGGTATCGAGCTGCTCCGGAGCGATCATCGTGCGAGCCGCGCGTTCGAGCTGATGAACCGTGCGATCCTCTCCCAGCAGCTGCGATCCGAGCTGCCGATCCGGCGCGTCGAGCGGGTCGATCGGCAAGGGCAGGTGCGGCTCGACGGACCGGCTCAGTTGATCGACGAGCGAGGGACACCGACCGGGCGTGGGAGCTGGCGGCCGTTCCAGCTCGCGTTCATCCTCGCCTGCCTCCCTTCCACGACCGATCCCTCGGACGCCGACCGGGAGACCGTCGAGCTGATCTTCTTCCCGACCGGCGGCGGTAAGACCGAGGCCTACCTGGGTCTCGCCGCCTACTCGATCCTGCTCCGCCGGCTGCGCGCTCCCGGCGACGCCGGCGTCGACGTGCTGATGCGCTACACGCTCCGCCTCCTCACCGCCCAGCAGTTCCTGCGGGCCAGCCGCCTGGTCTGCGCTCTCGAGGACCTACGGCGTCGCCACGTCCGTGAGCTCGGTGACGCGTCGATCTCGATCGGCATCTGGCTCGGCCGCTCCACTACCCCGAACACCCGCAAG
>SLBE01000199.1 GCA_007126465.1 Syntrophomonadaceae bacterium
GCCAAATGACCGTATTTTTCGGAGACCTCTTCATCCGGACGAATAACAAAATCTTTTGCTTTTTGCGGTTCTTCATCGGTTGGGGCAATATCCCATTTGTAAGTAAATGGAAGGTGCCGCAGATCATCAATACCCTTAATTTTAAAAGGATCGATGTTTTCTTCTTTTAGCCTTTCTTTATAGTATGGGCTGTAAAGATAAATCTGGTTGGCGATAAAGGCCCGCAGCTTACGATCCTGCATCTCTTTAATTTCTTTGTAAGGCATTTTTGATAGTTTATCCCAATTCTCCATAAAGCCATCACCTCCTGCAAGTATTTATAACGGCCGCTCGAGGCTTTCCCATGAAGGGAAAGCCTCGTATAAGGCCGCAGGAGTTACTTGGGAAATACATCATACAGTGTCGTCATAAACCATAAGAAAAATACCGAGAAAAACACAACAGCTATCGGTAATACTTTGCTGTTATAGCGCTTCGGATCATAGTCGGTCCAACCGTGCATCTCATCAACCTGACGCTGCAACTCTTCCGCGGGAGGAGGAGTTAGCCAGGAGACAACTACAGTTAATATAAAGGAGAATGTAACGGCCAGAACTGTGAATTTAATCCACCCCATCGGTCCGTAAAGATAGGTATTAAAGAAGGGAAACGGCACATCGACCGGGTTCATACCGACAAGCTCAATCATAACCCAGCCGTAAATAGCAATGAGGCTGCCTACCGTCATTCCCACTCCAACACCCTGCTTGGTAGTCCGTTTCCACCAGATGCCAAGCACAATCGGCACCCCGAGCCCGGCCGCTGCAATACCGAAGGCCCACATGATCGCTTTCAGAATAAACTCAGGCGGATTAAGTGAGAAGAGAATAACCAGCACACCGACTACAAACATAGCCAGGTAAGACAACTTCAGTTTCTTTTCATCATCTACATCCGGTTTCAGCTCACCATAAAGGTCATGAATTAATCCTGCACCCATAATCATCAGCAGCCCAGATACGGTAGATAAACCTGCCGCAACTGAACCGGCTACTGCAAGGGCAAGCCAGCCCTGCCCGGCTAAGGCTTCAACCAGGATGAAAACCATGTAGTCATAGGCCGCAGGGGTCAAATCAACCCCGGCTGTGGTTGACATATAGTAGACCGCAGCAAAACCAGTTGCATAAACAGTGGTATTAACCAGGCCAACCAGGAACACACAGAGAATCATGCTCCAGCGTGCTTCCTTGGCATCGCGGACGGTAAAAAACCTCATTACAAAGTGAGGCAGCCCGATAATGCCGAAAAACGACCCAAGGAAGATGGCTATATAGGTGATCGGATGCTCCAGCATGGCCCAAAAGTAGTGAGGCACGAACTCAATCATGTCCGGAACCATATCACCGTAGCCCAGGGGCGGGAAAAACCAGCCGGCTGTACCCAGGGCTCTCAGGACCACCGCCACCGGCAGCAGCAGGCAGAACAGAAGAACAATCGTCTGGAAAGTCTGATTATATGTAACACCATACATTCCACCCAGGGTTACATATAATGTTACAACAAGTCCACCTACTACAATTCCAACAACCTCAGGGACACCCAGTAAGAAGAAAAAGACAATACCAATCCCTTTGAGGTTACCTGCCAGGTAGAGCACGCTAACAATCATCATGACAACAACGGACATGTAACGCAGTGTTTTACTGCCATAGCGTTCTGAAATAAAGGCCATTGTTGTAAATGACTTATGGTTACGCAGGTATGGAGCTGCCAGAATCATCAAACCGATAAAAGCAGCAGTAAATGATGCATAGACTGCCACAGCAATATATACACCTTCAATGATAAGTGCCGTTAACCCAATAAAGGTAGTTAAACTTAAGGCCAATGATACCATGGCCAAACCATTGTTTATAGCACCGATACTTCGTCCAGCCACATAGTAATCACCTAAACTGCGGGTAAAACGGCGGGCCCACACAGAAATAAGGACAGAAATTAAAAGCACAACAATACTTAGCACTAACCCTAATACAAAAACTTCTCCTCTTGGTTCCATGGATCAAGAATCCCTCCCCTCTTTTATGCTCTTTGCCTTTCTTCAATCCTATCCATAATTACGCACCAGATTGCACCAATAATAGTGACCCCGATCCAACTAAACATAATCAGTAAGAAGTAATGCAGCGGGAAACCCATAACAGTGAGATTCTCTTTAATCAAAAACATTGTTTCACCGTAATGAGCAACCAACCCTTCAGGTGTAGGCACCTGCGTGAAAAATACCTCATTTAAAATAACAACAAATGAACTAAAAAAACCGCCGATAACCGCTACAATAATAAAGCAGATCAATGTTGCCCACACTTCAAGCTTATAATCCTTCATTCCTGAATCACCTCCCGAATTATGATATAACTCGACATGCGGCATTATTTAATGAATTATTTTATATTTTACCTCCTTTCTCATGCTTTTCATTTTTCTCAATTCATTAGTATAAATTATTCGACCTGAAGTTGTTCATTCCTGCTTTGAAAATATCATATTATTGCAAAATTATTTCTTTCATCTATTCTTTCCGGCAGATATGCTATGATAATGGGAGATAAAAATAATTCTGGGAGATCTTAAAGAATTTACACTTGGAGGTGCCAGATGAGCAGTACCATTGCCTTAATCTTAGCTTTTATTTTATTTTTAATCGGACTGGTTGGGACATTGCTGCCGGTTATGCCCGGAGTTGCGCTAATATGGTCAGGCATGCTTGTTTATGGTCTTATTACCGGCTTTGAAGCTTTCGGTTGGACCTTTCTTTTAGGTCAGGCACTTATAGCCCTGGCCGTTTTAGGTATTGATTACCTTCTAACCGCAATGGGCAGTAAATACTTTGGTGGATCAAAAGCCGCACTGTGGGGAGCTGCCGGAGGTTTGCTGGTAGGGATCTTTTTCTTTCCTATAGGCCTTCTAATCGGCCCCTTTATCGGCGCTACCCTGGCCGATCTTATCGCCAGGAAAAACAGCAGCCAGGCAATAAAGTCAGGGTTTGGTGCATCAATCGGCTTTTGGACTGCCCTGCCGCTTAAGCTGATAATGGAAATTGTGATGATCACGTGGTTTATTTTCAGAGTATTTTAACGTTAACTTAGATTTGTTTATAATTTTTTTAACAAAGAAGGAAATTAGAAAATAACCGAGAATTTATTATTTAGCTATATATGTCAAAAAGCATCTATCAAAAGGAGGAAATTTTTAATGGAAAAAGTTTGGCTCGAGTATTACGAACCTGAAGTGCCCCACAGTATTGACTATCCACCACAATCACTTTATCAGCTTTTCCAAAAAGCCACCCAAACTTACAAACAACAACCTGCTGTTCACTTTATGGGCCGTGAGTTGAGTTACGGAGAACTTGCCACTCAGGTTGAAAGCATGGCCAGTGCTCTTACCGAACTCGGCGTGAAAAAAGGTGACCGTGTTGCAATTCACTTGCCTAACAGCACCCAGTTTCCTATAGCTTTTTTTGCCGCTCATGCAATAGGAGCAGTAGTCGTTCCCTGTAACCCCCTTTATGTAGCCAGGGAAATGGAGTATCAGCTAAAAGATTCCGGAGC
>SLBE01000043.1 GCA_007126465.1 Syntrophomonadaceae bacterium
AACAATCGGCTCATCTGACAATCATAAAGTAGTGCTTGAAAACCCGGATCGAATTTCTAACACGGTTTTAAATAAAGGGCTTGACTCCGGAACAGCATATGAAATATTATCTATTGATGTTGCTGATGTTGATGTCGGGAAGAATATTGGAGCCCAACTTCAGACAGATCAGGCTGAAGCTGATAAACGTATTGCCCAGGCCAAGGCAGAAGAACGCCGGGCTATGGCTGTGGCTAAAGAACAGGAAATGGTGGCCGCGGTCCAGGAAATGAGAGCGAAGGTAACTGAAGCGGAAGCGGAAGTGCCTAAGGCATTGTCTCAGGCGCTGCGTGATGGTAATCTGGGTGTGATGGATTACTATCAGCTGAAAAATGTAATGGCTGACACTGATATGCGTGATAGTATTAGTAAAATCGGCAAAGAAGAGCAACAGGACGAAGAACAGTAAAAAACTGGAGGTGCCTACACTTGGAAGGCATTCTTACATTAATTATAATAATCATTATTTTTAACCTCTTTAATTTTTTAGCCAGATCCTTAAAGGGTGATCGATCCAAACAGAAAGACAGGGTCCTGGTTGAAAAAGAAGAGTTAATATCAGATCATCCCGGGCAGACAGCTGTAGGCCGGGATGAAAATGAAAAATCATATGATGCTTTTTTTGATATGCAGCATAATGAAGTTCATGAGAAGAACAGGATGGGGACAAACCCCAAAGAAGAAACAGTTAAGCAAGTTGCTGAAGAAAATAGAAGCATAGCAATCGAAAAGAAGGGATCTTCGGCGAGGCTGTCCGGAAACCTTAAGAAATTGTTAACCCAAAAAGATCCGCTTATAACAGCATTTATCTTCCATGAAATTATTGACCCTCCGCGCACTCGGCGCCGCAAGCCTTAGTTTGCAGTTATTTCTTGATAAAAAACCAAATGAAGCTTATAATTTTTGTCGCAGGTTATTCCCTATGGAAGGAGCGTTTTATTGATTGACGGATACTAATACAAGCAGGACTATTTTGCTAAACAGTGTTGATGAGTCAGTGCAGTTGCTCGGTAATCACGACATACATTTTAGCCTGATCGAAGAACGTTTTGATGTTCACCTGATTCCCAGGGGCCATGAGCTGGTTATCGAAGGCAGCCCGGAACATGTTGAAACTGTTTATGTCATGTTACAGGAACTGCTGGGGCATATCAGGAAAGGGCACCTGCTGTCAGGGCGTGAATTTGAGTATGCACTCAGGCTGGCCGAACAGGGGGAAGTCAACCAGATTCGGTCTCTTTTCAGCGACCTGGTTCTAGTCACCCACAGGGGCAAACAGATAAGACCAAAAACAGTAGGCCAGAAGCGCTACCTTGAAGCGATCAGGAGAAATGACATAGTGATCTCAATCGGCCCGGCAGGTACAGGTAAAACTTACCTGGCCCTGGCAATGGCAGTTGATGCCTTAAAAAATAAGCAGGTTCAACGCTTGATCTTAACCCGTCCTGCAGTTGAGGCAGGGGAACACCTGGGTTTCTTACCTGGTGATTTTCAGGAAAAAGTTGATCCTTACCTCAGGCCGATCTATGATGGACTTTACGATTTACTGGGAGCCGATACTTTTCAGAAATACCGTGAAAAAGGTATAATAGAAATTGCACCCCTGGCCTATATGCGGGGCAGGACCCTGGATGACTCTTTTGTGATTCTTGACGAAGGGCAAAATGCTACTGCGGATCA
This sequence comes from Syntrophomonadaceae bacterium, assembly GCA_007126465.1. Classification (GTDB taxonomy): domain Bacteria; phylum Bacillota; class Dethiobacteria; order DTU022; family DTU022; genus T3SED10-7. The sequence continues at coordinate 1,720 of SLBE01000043.1, forward strand.
GATGAAAATGTTTTTGACCCGGCTTGGTTTTGGCTCTAAGGCAGTGCTTACCGGAGATATAACGCAGACAGATCTGCCAAAGGGCCGCTATTCAGGCCTGGCTCTGGCTCCAAAAATATTAAAAGACATTGAGGGCATAGAAATTGTTTATATGACCGAAAAAGATGTTGTCAGGCACCCGCTTGTTCAGAGTATTATAAGGGCTTATGAGAAGTTTGAAGCTGAGAGGGAAAAGGAGCATAATGAAAAAAAGTAAAGTTTTTAGTGACCTTTTCAACCGGTCCATAGCCTTTAAAGATAATACCCGTTTGCAGAAGCTGCTTATAACAGCAACCCTCTTCCTGGTTATTTATGGGTTGTTGATCATAGTGAGCATGCCTGCCCGTTACGATCTTACGGTTGGGAGACCCAGCCCCAGGACAATTTACGCGCCGCGCGATTTTATAGATGAATACAGCACTGAACAGCTCAGGGAGCAGGCGGCTGATGCCGTGCCTGATGTTTATGATTACAACCCTGCAGTCTTGGAAAGGGCATTAAGGGAAATAGGCGTATTCTTTGACCGGGTTGTAGAAATTAAGGATAATCCTGACTTGGAATCGGATCGGAAAGTAGACATGGTAATGCGGGAAATACCCGGAGAACTCCCTTATTCCACGGTAGAGGCCCTGGTAGCTGCAGACAGGGCAACCTTAAGAGATCTGCAGGGCCGTTTAAACAATACTGTTCAAAATGTGTTCGAAAATGGTATCAAGGAAAATGAAGTAGATAGCGCGATGCGGCAGATTTCCCAGGAAATTGCCCTTTATCCTTTCAGTGCCAACCTGAAAAGGGTTGCTGAAACGGTCATAGAGCCATATGTTTCTCAAAATATGATTTACAATGTCCAGGCCACTGAAGAGCAAAAAGAGCAGGCCAGGGCTGAAGTGGAGCCTGTTATAATACTTCGCAATACACTTTTGGTCAGTGAGGGAGAACCGGTAACGGAGAGGCAGATGGCCCAGCTGGAGACTTTAGGCCTGATCCGCGGTCAGCAGGCAGATTATCTTGGTTATATTGGGCTGTTTACGCTCCTGCTAATTATTTTTATCCTGGTTGGAATATATATCTATATATTTGTCAATGAGGTATATACAAAGCCTAATCTATTAACCTTAATGGGGCTCATATTTATTATTACCATGGTTTTTGCGGTTGCTGCGACTTATTTTTCCGGCTACCTGATCCCTGTAGCCATTGGTGTTATTTTAATTACCGTTATGTTTGGTTATAAACTTGCCGTGATTATTAACCTGGTCCTGGCACTAATGGTCGGGTTGATCACCGGTGGTGATTTTACTTTTATCCTAGTTGCTTTGGCAGGAGGGCTTGTATCGATTTATGCTGTCACCCGCTTAAGTCAACGTAGTGACCTGGCCCGGGCCGGCTTTTACGTGGTTGTAACCAATGTGGCAGTGATTATTTCGACACACCTGTTTTTCGGCAATGTAAGTTTTGAAACTGATTCACTGGTTAATTTGGGTTACAGCATGGCTGCAGGCGTTGGTAATGGCCTGCTTTCAGCGGTTGTGGCGATAGGAATGCTGCCATACCTGGAAAGCTTATTCGGGGTAACTACTTCAATTACTTTACTGGAACTATCAAACCCCAACCACCCTCTGCTGCGTCAAATGCTAATGAAGGCTCCGGGAACCTATTACCACAGTATGATGGTATCCAACCTGGCTGAAGCTGCTGCAGAGGCAGTTAAGGCGGACACTTTACTGGCCAGGGTCGGTTCTTATTACCATGATATTGGCAAGTTGAAAAGGCCATACTTTTTCTCTGAAAACCAGCTTTCAGGTGAAAACCCGCACACCAAGCTTTC
>SLBE01000224.1 GCA_007126465.1 Syntrophomonadaceae bacterium
GCAGGCTGTTTAAAGCCTGCCAGGTTGTTTAATGTCATTTATGTTACATTATCTCGGTTATTCTACTATTTTCTCGTGATTATGGCTTTTAGCTTTTCTATTACAAGTTTTTCCAGGTATTGTTTGAAATTTATCCTTAGTACACAGCTTAATTGCCTTCAGCCATAAAGTTTGACAGATTAAAAACAGCCAAGCTGACAGCCGACAATCTTAACGCCCAGTTCATTGCAGGTATTTCCTACTTCTGATAAAGAACAATCCACTTCCGAGGCAATTGCAAAAGCTTGCTTGCAGGGCAGTTTTTGAGCCTCTGCCTCGAAAAGAATTCTTTCTTTGAGCTCATTTATTTGCTCTTGTTTCATCCTTAAACCCTCCTAATAATTTCTGTTTCAATCAAAATAGATTATTTCACTGCGAACTTCAGAACCATCCAGGTGCAGCAAGCCACAGGACGGATGAGGAGTTCGGCGAGGATCAATCAGCGAACCCGGATTAAAAAACAGGGTCTCGTTATATTGCTCTTCAACCGGTTGGTGGAGGTGTCCAAATACCACGGCTTGAGGTTTTTCCGGCCGGAAAAGCTCCAGAACCTGATCATAGTCAAGCCTGTGGCCACTAACATCTCCGTGCAGCAGGCCGATTTTTACAGGCCCCACTTCAATCAGCTTAAGCCTTCCCAGGCGACTCTGCAGCATGACCGGATCCATGTTACCGGCAACCGCCTCCACCGGGGCCAGGGCTTTAAATTCGTCTAATACCTGTTCATCAACCAGATCCCCGGCGTGCAGGATTAACCCTACCGCTTCAAAAAGCTCATACAAACCCGGGGGTATAATTCTTCCCCTCGTTGGTATATGTGTGTCGGAAACCACCCCGATTTTTTTGATTTCACTGTTATATTTCGCTTTTTTGTACTGAACTGTCATATCTTTGATCACCCTCATTAATATGATAACACTTTTTCAGGTATTATGTAGCATAAATCCTGATCCTTTAGCAGGTTGACAATTGAAAGCTGAACGGATAATAATGGTAAATGTAATTGCCAAGGAGGTCAACCTTGCTGATAAAGGTTTTAAAAGGAACTTTTATAGGAACAGCTTTAATTCTGCCCGGGCTCAGCGCTGGGACAGTTATTTTGATCCTGGGTTTTTACCGTGAGTTCTTAGAAGATCTTTCTTCCCTTCGCTTCAAACCTTACCTGCCAATGCTGGCCGGCGCTGTTGTCGGTGTCCTGCTCGGGGTCAGCGTGATCAGTTACCTGCTTACCGCGCATAACCAGGCCATCATGGCGTTTCTGCTGGGCATGCTGCTGGCTTCCGTCCCAACAGTATTAAACTACCGACAGAAAGCAAGATTTGCTGACATCCCCCTGGAAACAGGAGATACTGGTAATCCTGAAAATTCTGGTAGCGATCAGTTAACAGGGAGGCCGAAAAGCCAGTCAACATTAAAGAAAATGGCCTGGCCTGCTATTTTAGGCATTGCCGGCTTCCTCATCACCTGGTTTATTATCTGTGAACCAACCAGGACCTTAACCGTATTTCCACAGGGCGGATTGCTGCATTTTTTTATCGGCGGCACCCTGGCCAGCGCCACCATGCTTCTGCCCGGCGTTTCGGGCAGTTCGATCCTGATTATCCTCAACCTCTATGACAATGTGATCTTCGCCATAACTTCCTGGCAGTGGTTAAAGCTGCTCTCCATGGGTGCGGGCTTTATCATTGGCTTGCTCGGCCTGGCCCGCCTTCTATCAGCTCTCTACCGCCGCTACCAGACCGCCATATCCTTTCTGCTGGCCGGCCTGATTCTCGGATCAACCAGGATCCTTTTGCCGGACCAGTTTACCCCGGGCTTTTTTATCTTCGCCCTGCTCGGCGCCCTCACTGTCTACTATATAACCACTAAAAGCAGCTTACATTAATTTTTGACTAATCAGCCTATCTCGTTTGGCAATGCCAGGCCTGCTTTAGAAAGCTGAAGCGAGCATAAAGTGCAGGCGTGGAAATGCCTTTTAGCAAAGCCTGAAGCGTACGTAAAGCGAGTGCAGTTTTCTTAAACAGGCTGGGCAGTTAAGAAAAGCTTTCCATCATTAACTCAAGCCCCTGCTCCACAGATAACCCTGGGGAATATCCGAGCTCGCTGCGGGCCCGCTCCGTATCGGCATAGGTGTGCGGCGGATCTCCGGCCTGGATCGGCTCATGCTTAACTTTTACCTTCTGTCCGGAAATCCGGCCCAGGATCTCAAGTACACCATTAACAGAAATCCGGCTTCCTCCGCCCAGGTTGTAAACTCTGCCCTCTATTCCCTCAGTTTTTGCCGCTGAAAGATTGGCTTCGATAATATCGCTGACATAAGTAAAATCGCGAGTCTGTTCTCCGGTGCCGTAAATAGTCAGCTCATTTCCGGCCAGGACTGCCTTGATAAAACGGTGGAAGGCCATATCGGGACGCTGCCCGGGACCAAAAACTGTAAAGTAGCGCAGGCTGACAGCAGGCAGGCCGAAGTTCTGATGGTACAGGTTGCAAAGATGTTCGGCAGCCAGCTTGGTAACTCCATATGGCGAAAGAGGGCGTGGCAAATCATCTTCGTGCATGGGCAGTTTGCCCGTATTGCCGTAAACGGATGAAGAAGAAGCATAAATGAAACGTTCCGGTTCAATTTTTCGGGCCCACTCAAGCAGGCGCTGCGTCCCCAAAACGTTATGATGGGTATAATGTTCAAAATCCCGGCCCCAGCTGGCCCTCACCCCGGCCTGGGCAGCCTGGTGGAAAATCCACTGAATCCCCTCACCTTCCAGTCCGGATTGTTCTATACCTGTAACATCTTCACGCAAAAGTCTAAAAGAAGGGTTCTGCAATAAATTTTCAATATTTTTTTCCTTGATAGACCGGTCATAGTAGTCGGTAAAACAGTCGACCCCGATCACCCGGCAGCCTTCGCTTAAAAGACGGTAGCAAAGATGAGACCCGATAAAGCCGGCCGCTCCGGTTACCAGGCAGGTTTTATTATGCGCCAATGCTTCTCCCCCTATTCAATTATTAACTATAATGTAAGCAGATTTAACTTGATTATTGTCTTTTCCATTCAAAAGCTGACTTCAGTAAAATTCACTGATCACTGAATCTTTATATTCGCGGTCAACCTCAAGGTAATAAGTTTCTCCGCCGTCCATGGTAAAATACTCACCCTGGATAGAATAATCGCTGATCGCGTCAGCTTCCAGGCGTTCGCCGGCAAACAGGGCCAGGGCGGCAACCTGGTTAAAGCTCAGGTCGGTATGAACATGATCGCGGTAAGCTGCATAGGATGGAAGCACGTAATTAAACAGCCCCATCTCCTGAAAATATTCGAAAGTTGCCAGCAGCAGTGATCGCTGGCGCTTCATCCGGTTCAAATCGTCGCGGGCATCAGGCTCGCGGTAAGTCAGGTAGGTCAGGTAACCCTGTCCGTCCAAAAGCTGCGGGCCGGCGTCAAGCGATTCCCGGGGAGTAAACCCGACCATCGGTTCCTCAACTTCATAGTAGACTCCGCCCATGGCATCGATCAACTGTTTTAA
>SLBE01000198.1 GCA_007126465.1 Syntrophomonadaceae bacterium
GGAGCTGGTCTATAACAGCATTGGCCTGGTTACAGCCTTAAACCCGGTTCTTGGCTATGAAACTGCCACGCAGCTTGCCAGGGAAGCCCTGGAAACTGACCGCAGGGTTTATGACCTGGTTCTGGAGAAAAAACTGCTCTCCAGGGAAGAACTTGATAATATTTTGTCGCCGGAAAAAATGACCGGCCTGTAAAAAATAATAAAAAAAAGAGTGAAAAATACGAATTAAATCATTGACTCTTTAAACCTGTAATGGTAGTCTAATGATAAGTAAGTCAGGCACCCTTTAAAGATAGTCCTGTGAGGCTGGCAAGGGGGCGACAGAAGAGGTATATCTGTACACCGCCCGCTCCCAAAACGGCGGTGTTTTTATATGCCCGGCACCCTTCCGCCTGCTGCCGCTGAACAGGTCGTGGGAGGAGGTGAAAAAATGACGCTAAACCCCAAGGCAACTGTGATGGACGAGAAAGCCATCAAACAAGCTCTGCGCCGTATAGCCCATGAAATAATTGAACGCAATAAAAGTATTGATAATGTGGCCCTGGTCGGTATCCGCAGCAGGGGAGTTCCCCTGGCCTCGCGCCTGCAGGCTTACCTGAAGGAAATCGAAGGCATCGAAATACCCCTTGCTATCCTCGATATTACCCTTTACCGCGATGATTTATCTGAAAGACAGGACCAACCCGAAGTTCATACCACCGACGTTCCCTTTGATATAAGCAAGAAACATTTAGTTCTGGTAGATGATGTTCTATACACAGGTCGGACAATCCGTTCTGCCATGGATGCCCTGATCGATCTTGGCCGGCCTGCTACTATCCAGCTGGCAGTCCTCGTTGATCGAGGACACCGTGAACTGCCGATCAGGGCAGATTATGTTGGCAAGAATGTTCCCACATCCCGCAACGAGCAGGTTGAAGTAAACCTGGTTGAAATTGACGGGAAAGACCAGGTGGATATCCTGGATCTCAAGTAAGCCAGATTTTCAAAAATAAAGGAGGCGTTTAACAGGTGCAAACTTTAAGGCGCAAAGACATCCTTGGTTTGGAGGAAATGTCTGCCGAAGAGATTACCCTGATCCTTGAGACTGCCCGTTCAATGCGGGAAATTATGCAGCGGCACATTAAAAAAGTGCCAACATTGCGCGGACGGTCCATGATAAATTTGTTTTACGAGCCCAGCACCAGGACCAAGGCCAGTTTCGAGCTGGCCCAGAAATATATGAGCTCCGATCCGATTAACGTGGCTGGAACATCCTCCAGCCTGGTTAAAGGTGAAACTCTAAAAGATACGGTTAGAAACCTTGAAATGATGAATATCGACTGCGTGGTGATGAGACACCCGGTATCAGGTTCCGCCCATTACCTGGCCCGCAATGTAGAAATTTCAGTTGTCAATGCCGGAGACGGAATGCACGAGCATCCCACCCAGGGACTGCTTGATATGTTTACCATTTTAGATAAGAAAGGCAGGCTGGAAAAGTTAAAGGTTACGATAGTCGGTGATATCCGCCACAGCAGGGTGGCCCGCTCCAATATCTGGGGGCTTAAGAAGATGGGCGCCGAGGTAGTGGTTTCCGGGCCGACGACCCTGATGCCACCCGATATGGAGGATTTCGAGATCAGGTTTGAACCCTCACTGGATGATGCCATTGAAGGAGCCGATGTGGTAATGGCCCTGCGCCTGCAGAAAGAGAGACAGGAAGGGGGGCTGTTCCCCACCCTGCGAGAGTATGCCGAACTGTACGGGTTAAATTCCAGGCGGGTGGAAAAAGCAAATGAAGATGCCTTAATCATGCACCCCGGTCCTATTAACCGGGGTATTGAAATAAGCTCAGAGCTGGCAGACGGTCCCCGTTCTGTAGTGCTTGACCAGGTCACGTCCGGTGTGGCAGTGCGTATGGCCATTCTCTACTTGTTGCTGGGAGGGACAAAAGAAGAATGAAAACACTTTTTATAAAAGGTGGAAGGTTAATCGATCCTTCCAGGAACTACGATGATCGGGCTGACTTGTTGATTAAAGGCGGCCTGGTTGAAGCGGCGGATAAAAATTTAAAACCGCCCGATGGGGCGGAAATAATTGAAGCTGATGGCCTGGTTGTTATGCCCGGTTTAATTGACATGCATGTTCACCTGCGCGATCCGGGTCAGGAATATAAAGAGGATGTTTTATCCGGAGCGCGGGCGGCAGCAGCAGGCGGCTTTACTGCTGTAGCGGCTATGGCCAATACCGAACCGGTAGCCGATGAACCGCCAACCATTCGCTATGTGGCGGATAAGGCGGCCGGTGCTGTTGCGCGGGTCTATCCAATCGGTGCCCTCAGTAAAGGTCTTCAGGGGGTTGAACTGGCTGAACTGGGCCGGATGCAAAAAGCTGGAGCAGTTGCCTTTTCCGATGATGGGAAGCCGGTCTTAAACGGGACCCTGATGCGCAATGCCCTGCAGTACGCAGGAGGAATCGGCGCCCTGGTCATAGTCCACGAGGAAGATCCGACCCTGGTAGGCAAAGGTGTAATGCATGAAGGTTCTGTTTCCTCTGTTCTTGGTCTGCGGGGGATTCCGGCGACAGCGGAGGAAGCGATGTTGGCCCGCGACCTGATGCTCTTAAAGATGGTCGGCGGCCGCCTGCATATTGCCCATCTTTCCACGGCAGGTGCGGTAGAGCTGGTGCGCAAAGCCAAGGCGGATGGTCTGCCGGTAACTGCCGAAGTTACCCCGCAGCATTTGCTGTTAACAGACCGGGCTGTCAAGAATTCCGGTTATAATACTAATACCAAGGTAAAGCCGCCCCTGCGCTCAGAACAGGACCGCCAGGCTTTATGGGAAGGATTGCTTGACGGAACAGTTGATGCCATAGCATCCGATCATGCACCGCATCATAGTGATGATAAAGATGTGGAGTATGATTTTGCTCCCTTTGGCATAGCCGGCCTGGAGACTACCCTGCCGCTGCTTCTTGATGAACTTGCATCGGGCAGGATTAAAGAACTAACACTTTCCATGCTGGTGGAAAAATTGAGCACTGCCCCGGCAAGGATTTTAGGGGTTGAAGGAGGAGCACTTAAGCCCGGCAGTCCTGCAGATATTACCATAGTTGACCCCGGGCGCAGCTTCATTGTTAATCCCGATAACTGGTATTCGAAATCCCGCAATACTCCTTTCGCCGGCCGGCAGTTAAAGGGAGCACCTGTTTATACTATACTTAGCGGTGAGATTGTCATGAAAGAAGGTGTTGTAGCTGACAGGAAATAATGAAACGCAGGATAAAATCGAAGAAACCCTGCTGGTTAAAAAATTGATTCCTGCTCCCGGTTACTGCCTTCTTTCCTTTAAAGCTCTACATATAGCGAACAAGGCTGAACCGGGCCAGTTTGTGATGGCTTATATGCCACCGGAACATAAATATATGCTGCCCCGGCCTTTTAGTCTTTATCAGGTTGATCGGGAAAATGGCACTGTTACAATACTATTTGAGGTTAAAGGTGCCGGAACAAGCCTGATGGCTGAAGCTGCAGAGGGTTCAACCTGGAAAATTGCCGGTCCCCTGGGCAGA
>SLBE01000074.1 GCA_007126465.1 Syntrophomonadaceae bacterium
AAAGCCCTGGAGAGTATGACCGAAGGGGTTAAGGATGTAGAATCCGGAACCGAGGTTGTTTCCAAGACCGGGGCTACATTTAATGAAATCCTGGAGTCGGTTAAAGGAATATCCAGGCAGGTTGAAGAAACTGCCTCAGCAGCGGAAGAATTAAGCGCCGGATCTGAAGAGATGGCCGCTTCCATTGAAGAGCAATCTTCAACCATGGAAGAGATGGCCGCTACTGCCGAAGAACTGCGTTCTGCCTCGGAGAGGCTGAACCAGGAACTGCAGAAATTTAAATATGAGTAAATCAAGTAATCTTCTCAGATGTAGCTAAAGATTATCTATATGTTTAAGCTGAAGTGAAAGGAGGAATCCTGATGGCAGAAGTAAGCAAAGAAGGTGAAAGTCAACTGGTTGTTTTCGTGATGGAAACCGAGGAGTTCGCCTGTGGTATAAATAACGTGCGTGAAGTTCTGAAGATGATCCGTGTTACACCCCTGCCGCGTTCGCTGGACTTTGTAGAAGGAGTCATTAACATGCGTGGTGAGGTTATACCAGTAATTGACCTGCGTAAGCGCTTTGGCCTGCCCGAAGCGGAACGAACCGATGAAAGCAGAATTATCATCGTCGAAGTAGAAGAGCGCATGGTCGGTTTGATAGTCGACTCGGTCAGGGAAGTTCTCAGCCTGCCCAACGAGCAGATCCAGGAAGCGCCCAGCCAGGTAGCCGGGGGTAAAACCGATCTAATTAATGGTGTGGGCAAAATAGATGATAGGATGCTGATCATTTTAGATTTGGACCGCATCCTGACCAGCGAAGAACAGATAGCCCTGGATGATGTTTCCCGGGCTGGTAACAGGCTATCCGCTGGGCAGTAAAAACAAGTATGGTCAGGAGCTGGCCCGGGTGCAAAATGACCTCCGGGCCGGCCTCCTTATTGTTATAACCGAAGACTCGAATCAGAAATAATTTTATTCGCAATGCCAAGGGGAGGAATTTTAATGAGTAAAGTAGCGGTCAAGCAGTTCATGGAAAAAATGAACAGTGATGAAGCTTTTGCTGAAAAAATAGTGGCCGGTAAGGATAAAAAAGAGCGCCTGGTCATTGCCAAAACTGCAGGCTTTGACTTTACAGCAGACGAGTTCAACGAAATGGCTGAAAGAGGCGAAATCAATATTGACCGGACGCTCAGCTATCTGGCGAAAACCTATGAAAGCAAGGGCATCAGGTTGTTTGTACGTTCCGGCACAGGGTTATTTCAATAATACGCAAGAACTAAAATTTCAGATACCTGCTGGATTAATTGCCGGCCAGGGTTTATACTATCCTATAGCAACCCGCAAAGAAGGCAGGTATCAAGCAATAATATGCAGGAGCAAATATACAAGCGACTGAGCAAAGAACTGAGTATCCCTGAAGATAAAGTTGTCCAGACAGCACAACTTTTAGATGAAGGTAACACCGTTCCTTTCGTTGCCCGTTACCGCAAGGAAATGACCGGTGGGTTAAGCGACGAGGATGTCCGCCTGCTGCAGGAGAAGCTGGGCCAGTACCGCAACCTTGAGCAGCGGCGGGAGGAAGTAATCCGCCTGATCGATGCCCAGGAAGCTTTAACTCCCGGGCTGCAAAAGCAGCTGGAGAAAGCTGTAACGGTAACCGAGCTTGACGACCTATACCGGCCTTTCCGACCCAAAAAGCGAACCAGGGCTTCGGTGGCCCGTGAAAAAGGCCTTGAACCTCTGGCCCTGTCTATACTTGGTGGTTTAATTGATCCTGAAATAGAAGCCGGGCAGTACCTGGACCCTGAGAAAGAGCTGCCTGACAGCAAGGCAGTCCTGCAGGGTGCCTCCGACATTATTGCCGAAATTATTTCAGATGATGCCGCCGTCAGGAAAAGCCTGCGCCAGCTTTACCACAGGATTGCTAAGGTTGAAGTGATTAAGAAGAAAGACCAGGAAGTTAATACTTACAACGATTACGACGGCTATAGTGAACCGCTGGCTAAAATAAAGCCTCACCGCGTCCTGGCCATTAACCGCGGGGTTAAGGAAAAAGTGCTTGACTATAAAGTGGTGATCCCTGAAGAAAAAGTTCTTCCGGTAATTGCGGCAAAATATATTACAGGTGAAGTCAATAAACACTGCAGCGAGTTCATCAGTAACGCTGCCCTGGACAGCTTCCGCCGTTTGATTCATCCTTCACTGGAGCGGGAAGTTTGGCTTAACCTGCTTGAAAAAGCTGTCGAGGGAGCGATGGCGGTTTTCAAGGAAAACCTGAAAAAAAGACTGCTTGTCCCCCCGGCCCGCCAGCGCCGTATTTTGGGTTGGGACCCCGGTTTCCGGACCGGCTGCAAGCTGTCTGCAGTATCTGAAACGGGGGAACTGCTGGAAACGGACGCGGTTTTCCCGACCGCTCCCCGTAATGATGTAAAAGGTGCTGCTGCTAAGGTTCTCAAAATGCTGGAAGAATACAATCTTGACTGTATTGCAATCGGTAACGGGACTGCTTCACGGGAGAGCGAGCAATTTGTGGCTAAGCTGATTAAGGAGCAAAGCCTGGAAGTGGAATATACCATAGTTAATGAAGCCGGAGCCTCCGTCTATTCTGCTTCTAAAGCTGCCCAGAAAGAGTTTCCCGAACTTGATGTAGCCGAGCGCAGTGCCGTATCAATCGCCCGCCGCCTGCAGGATCCCCTGGCCGAACTGGTCAAAATTGATCCGAAAGCGATCGGTGTTGGTCAGTACCAGCATGACATGCCGGCCAGGGAACTTGACCTGGCCCTGCAGGGGACTGTGGAGGGCTGTGTTAACAGTGTAGGGGTCGATCTAAACAGTGCTTCAGCCGCCCTGCTGGCCTACGTGGCCGGAATCAACAGCACCGTTGCGGGGCGGATAGTTGACTATCGCACCGGTAATGGATTAATTGGAGCGCGCAGTGAGCTGTTGGAAGTTAGCGGGCTGGGGCCAAAAGTATTTAAACAGTGTGCCGGATTTCTGCGCCTGCCCTACAGCGATAACTACCTGGAAAGGAGTGCTGTCCACCCGGAGGCTTACGAATTGGCAGGACAGATTATGGCAGAGCTGGATCTTGAGCCGGAAAACCTGGGCAGCGATGAATTTGTCCCTGCTCTTAGCGATGGCGAGATAAGGTCCCTGGCTGAAAAACTGCAGGCCGGGGAGCCTACGGTCAGGGATATTTTAGAAGAATTCCGTAAGCCCGGGCGTGACCCCCGTGAAGACCTGCCCAAACCGGTCTTCACCCAGTCGATAACCGAGCTTGATGACCTGGAACCGGGTATGACCCTGATGGGGATTGTTCGCAACATAGTTGATTTTGGCGCTTTTGTTGATATCGGGGTGCACCATGATGGCCTGGTGCATATTTCAGAGATAGCAGATCACTATATCAAGCATCCCCTGGAAGTGCTGCAGATTGAATCGGTAGTGCAGGTAAAAATCCTCTCCATCGATCGTGATCGTAACCGCATCGCCCTTTCCATTAAACAGGCTAAACAGGC
>SLBE01000129.1 GCA_007126465.1 Syntrophomonadaceae bacterium
CGCAGCGGGGAGGGAAGCTGATGAGTAAAACAATTAGTTTGCAAATTGATGGAAAGAAAATATTCGCAGAGCATGGTGTTACTATTTTAGAAGCTGCAAGACAGAATGGTATCAATATACCGACCCTCTGTTTTCATCCCCGGTTGGAACCGCTCGGGCACTGCCGGCTGTGCATCGTTGAAGTACAGGGTCTGGAAAGGCCTGTAACGGCCTGCGATAACCCGGTTGCCGATGAAATGGTGGTAACAACCTGCACCCCGGAGCTGGAAGCAATGCGCAGCGCAACCCTGGAACTGGCCCTGGGCACTCACCCCTATAAGGATTGCCTGACCTGCGTAAGAACGGGCACATGTGAACTTCAGGATAATGCTTATAGTTACCAGGTGTCACTTCCTGATCAGCTGGACCGCGATGTCCCTGCAGAAAAAGATAGCAGCAGTTCCTATATCGTAAGGGATGAAGAGAAATGTATACTTTGCGGACGCTGTATTCAGATATGCCGAACCGGACCCGGTTGTTTTGTCTATGAAATGATCGGAAAAGGAGTTAATACCAGGGTTGTTCCATATAGTGACGGGCATGAGGTTAGCATGGAAGAGGCAGGCTGTATATTTTGCGGACAGTGTGTGGATGTTTGTCCGGTTGCTGCATTAACTGAAAACGGGCGGGAAAAAGGCGGCAGGGAATGGGAACTGGAAACTTATCCCGGTTTCTGCATAGATTGCTCCCTGGGCTGTTTCCTGGAGCGGAAAGTGTACGATAATAAATTAATCAGGGCAACGGTTCCTGCCGAGGGAGATAAAGCAGGCTGGCTCTGTCGTAAGGGTAAATTTGGTTACTTTGAACAAGAGGTAACTCAACAGGTGCCTGAAGATATCATTGACGAAGCAGCGGAAGCGCTCAAAAACGTAAAAGATAAGCATGGATCGGAAAAAATTGCTGTTATTGCCTCAGGTCAACTGAGTATTGAAGAGAACTATTTGCTGCAAAAATTGGCCAGGGAAATTATTGACACTGTTAACCTTGATCTTGGAGCTGAAGAAGCCTGGGTACAGGCTTATACAGGTATGCTTGAACAAACCGGGCTGGACCTGGAGGGACCTACACCTGCTGCACTGGCTGCTGCCGGGTGCATAATTGTCATGGGATCGGGACTTTCTGAGAGCCACCCTGTGGCAGACATGGCTATAAAGAGGGCGGGTCGTTTTGGTGATGCAACAATAATCAGGCCCGGCAAAAGAGAAGAAAATGATACCAGCTGGAATGAAATTGATTTCAACCTTGCCCCAGGTGAAGAAACAGTGCTGATTGAGAGCCTGTTGATGATTTTGCGTGATGAAGATATAGCGCAGGTAGCCGGTGATAGCGGCCTGGAATACGATAAATTACTAAAAACAAAAGAACTAATAAAGATGCCGGATTGTTACATGGTAGTATGTCCGGATTACTTTGCCGCGGCGGATAGTGAAAGAGTAACTAAACTGCTTGAGTTTGCACAGGAAAGCAACCTCAGTGGCAAGGGATTCAGCAAAATGATGCTGCTTTCAGCATTCCCCAATGCCGCAGGCTCACTAGTTGCCGGAGGCACCCCGTATTATGGGCCGGGCCTTAAAACTATAAACGGCCCAAATGCAGTAAACAGGGCCGGGCTGGCTAAAGCTGTTGAACAGGGGAAAATAAAAGCCTTGCTTTCTTTCGGCGTCCCGCCTGAGCCGGTAAAGTCCGAACAACTGGAATGCCTGCTTCTGGTAGATAATAATGATAATGCTGTTCCGCAAAAAGGTTTTAAATTAGCTTCCCAACCTATAGAAAGCAAGGAAGGATTGTTTGCCGACTACATGGGTCGCATTCGTTTAAACCAGGCTGCCCTGGTGCCCGAAGACGTCAGCAGTGAAGATTGGCGCTTAATTGTGGACTTAGCCAATAAACTGGGAGCGAAATGGCAATACCGGGCATTGGAAACTGTGCGCGAAGAGCTGGAGGATCTGATTGCAGAATAACACTACAATTTTAAAGGTATCAGAATTAAACCGCTATATAAAGGGGTTGATTCACGGAGATCCCCGTCTGAGGGATGTGTGGGTTGCGGGGGAACTATCAAACTTTAAGCACCACCGTTCAGGGCATATGTATTTTACCCTGAAAGACGGTAATTCCGCCCTGCGTTGTGTATATTTCCGCCGGGAGAATGTCAGATGCACTTTTCAGCCTTCTGACGGGATGGAAGTTATATTAAATGGTAATATTTCTGTTTATGAGCCGAACGGTGTTTACCAGTTATACGTTTCTGAAATGGAACCGGCCGGAATGGGTTCGCTCTACCTTGCTTTCGAACAGATGAAAGCGCGCCTGGAAGAAGAAGGGCTTTTTAGCATGGAGCATAAGAAAGTGCTGCCATTTTTACCGAAAAAAATTGGCCTGATAACCTCTCCTACCGGTGCCGCTTTACAGGATATGCTGGCAACTTTTAAGAAAAGGTTCCCCCATGTAGAGATCCTGGTGGTTGAAAGTTTAGTCCAGGGCAGCGAAGCTGCCAAAGACCTGGTAAATGCAATTAACCTGCTTGAGGAAAGAAATGATATAGACCTGATCATTCTCGCCCGTGGTGGCGGTTCAATAGAAGATTTATGGCCCTTCAATGAAGAAATTGTAGCAAGGGCAATATTTAAGGCTAAGAAACCAGTGATATCAGCTGTGGGACATGAGACTGATTTCACTATTGCGGACTTTGTGGCTGATTACAGGGCGGCAACCCCAACAGCGGCAGCGGCAGCAGCAGTCCCTGAACTTGAAGAAATTCAGAGCCAGTTAAAACAGTTCAGTGAAAGAGCCGCCCTGACTCTAAAAAGAAGAATGCAAAGAGAAAAGCAAACCCTGGACTATATTGTCAGCGAGCGCTTTTTTAACCTGCCAAAAAATCGTGTAAAAAGTGCCAGGGAAACCCTGCAGCAATTAAGCGCAGGAATGAGCCGCGAAATGGTACGTCTCCTGCAGTATAAAGGAATGAAACTTGGCGCCCTTCAGGATAAACTGGAAAGCTACAGTCCGCTTCAGGTAATGAGCCGCGGTTATTGCTTTTGCAGGGATGAAGAAAACAAAATTGTTCGAAGCGTAAAAGATATTAAAACAGGTTCGCTGCTTAATTTAAATTTTACTGATGGTCTTGCGCGCTGCAGGGCGGAAGAGATTGAGGAGGGCAGTATTCTTGACAGCTAAAAAGAAAAATATTGAAAACATGACCTATGAAGAAGCAGTTAGGAGATTGGAAGAGATAGTAAATCGTCTTGAAGATACCGATATTCCCCTGGAAGAATCTCTTGCTTCTTTCCAGGAGGGGGTAGCCCTGTCAAGATATTGTCGGGAAAAGCTGGCAGAAATTGAATACAAGGTTGAATACCTGTTAAAGGAAGAACAGCAAACTTTACAGGAGATTGATTGTGAAACAGGAAACAATGCACAGGATGATGACGGGAGTGAAAGCACTTAATGGTCAATA
>SLBE01000060.1 GCA_007126465.1 Syntrophomonadaceae bacterium
CTTTGACGGGACCTGCTGCGAGCCCATAATAGGTTGGCGAACCGATAATAAATCCGTCATAGTCAGTTAAATTTTGGATTACACATTCATCCAGATCGCACAGGTGAGCTTCCGCACCCACGGCTTTCACCCCTACTGCAACTTCCCCAGCCATTTTTTTAACATGGCCGGTCCGGCTGAAATATAAAACAAGGATTTTGGTCATAATGCTTCTCCTTTCAGTGTGTTACTTAAAAACAAGGCATCTAAGCTTTCCCTGATAATACCATAGATCTCCTACCGTTTGCGGAGCAGGGTCCAGGGCGCCAGGGTTTCGAAGAAAGTGTCATCTCCATGCAGGTAGCGCAGATCGCTTTTATCTGCCTTGTTGTAATAGAGGTTAGTCCTGAAACCGTGGTCGGAAGCCATCAGCACGACTGCCCCGGCAGGCAGATAGTTGAGCAAAGGATGGAGCTGTTTTTTGCCGGCCATCAACAGCTCTTCCAGCAGCACAGGCAAAGCATCCCGGGAAACGTGTATTTTATCATCAACAAAGCCGTATTTTATAGCCCTTAAAGGTCCTTTCTCCCTATCAGTTGATATCCGGTTATTGACCGCAGAGAGAAATTCAGCGGGGTCGGCAACAAGTTCAGCAAGAAGGCTCTCATCCATGTTGAGCATGTGGCCCAGCAGGCCTTCGTCTTTTAGGGGCTGGAGCTGGCTTTCAGTTACAGTCGGCTGCTCAGCCCAAACCAGTCCTTCGCGCAAAGTTTCATAATTATAAGTTTCCAGGGCTTGCTTAAGCAGGGCAGACCACATATCAAGACGGGCGCCATCAATAATTACCAGGAACACCCCGGCAGCAGCGTTTTCTTTGCTCGCCCATTCAGGCAGCTTTTGTAATAAGCTGCGCAGGGTCTGACGCCTTGACGGAGCACTTTCCTGCAGGTATGTAGAAAAAGCAGCGTGCAGCAGCTCAAGAACTGAAGAATAGCGGCGGTGCCATCTTTTTGTTGTGACTTCAGGAACCAGGCTGCGAACCGGTGCTTCTTCAACCCTGGCCAGGGATAGTTCGAAAGGAGACAGGAAGCGATAAAACCGTTCCCATTTTTTATCGTTATCAGGCGGCCCGGTAGCCAGGCTTTCTGTTTCCTGCAGAATTAAGCTGCATGATGCTGCTTCCTGCAGCACCCGAAGTAAAGTTTCTTTTTCCTTTTTATGTGTTTCGGTAAGCCCGATTCTTTCCCTGCTGTTTCTGAGGGCTTCATTAAGTACTCCCGACATAATATTTAGCTGTGAAAGAGACTCTTCGGCAGAAATCTGCCTGGCCATCCTCCCTGCTGCTTCCCTGCTTACAGCCGGGAAAAAGGGTTCATCTGTAAACAGGTCAAGCAGGTTATCAAAACTATATTTTGCAGCACCGCCTACTTTTAAATAGATCTCTATCAGCTCACCTGCCGGGAGCATTACTATCGCTTTTTCTGCTGCAACCTCCAAAAAGGATGAACGCAGCTCATGCCTTTCTTCCAGTAAGGTTTCCCCAAGCTTTTCCAGGCTTGGCAGCAGCTCATCAAATCCACCCCTGTTTTCACCAGCGGTGACCAGTTTCCTGATTTCAGCCTGGACCTCACTATCCAACCTGTTATAACTAAACCAGCCACAGAGTAATCCCAGGGCAAATAGTTTTTCCAACTTTATTTTTGAAGTATAGGGCAAAAGGCGGGGCAGCTTTGCTTCCAAAAATTCCTGTGCTCGCATACCTTTTTCTTCTGCCAGGCCATCATCACTTCCGTTACTCGACTGCAATCCGCTTCTCTCCCTGGATGTAACCCTGACATAAGCGGGCGGACTTGAGTCACCACTGCTGAGCCAATCCTCGAAAAGCTTCTTGAGCTGGGCCTGATTGAACACTCTGCCTTCCATCAGCTCCAGCAAGTCTTCAGCAGAACGCTCGGCAATAATCGCATCACCGGTCAAAATACGGTTGATCGTATTAACCGTTCCACTGTTAACCAGGCCATCAAGCTTGTTAATTAATTGATCAGGAGGCAAAGTGCTTTCCACTGTTAGCAATTTTCTCAGGGGCTCGGCTTCCGGACGGCGGCCAACCAGCTCCAGGTGCTCGGCATGTTCAATTATCTTCTGCTGAATATCTTCCGATTGCAGCGCTACAAGGTAAGATCTAACAGCTTCTATGATCTGCCCTTCAATCTCTTTCCGCCCGGGCAAATCAAAAGTATCGCCAAGGGTATAACCGCAGGAACAAGCAGCATGCTTGACCAGGCGGGTTTCATCAGCCAGGCTGCATTCTTTCTCAAGGATCGGGGCCAGAAGCCTGTTTATACCCACCAGGTCCTTATCCACCACCAGGGTATTAATACGCCCGAACTGTTCAAGCAGGCGGTAAGCATCTGAGTCGATTAAAACCCGATATGGTTTAATCTGCTTCGGACCAACCGCCTGATCATGCTCAACCAGGTAAAGTGCAGTATATTCCGATCGAAACTGTTCAAATTCCCGCTTCAAACGCTCCCTGTACTTTTCTTCCCACAGCAAATTATCCGCCTCAATCAAATCTTTTAAAATCCGGTAGCGGCGCTGCAGTTGTTCATACTTGTCTTCAGGAGGAATAACCAGCTTATCATCATGAATATAGTCTGCAATGTATAAAATTTCGGCCAGGTCTTTATTAAAGAAATCACTTAAAGCATTGAGCTTTTGCCAGTCGGAAGCATAAAGCGGAGAGGACTGGCAGGCCGCTAAAAAGCGTTCCAATCCCTCCCGGGAAGCGTAAGATGTTTTAATTTCGTCCAAAAAAGTTTGGAAGCGACCTGCTGTTTTATTAATATTATCCCAGTTAACTGTTTTAAAAAAGGGATGTTCCGACAATCGATCAATGCGGCGGTTAATATCAGCCAGCCGGTTGGTCCATTCCATCTTAAATTCTATAACCGCTTCCCAGGCCTGCTGCTGAACAGCAAAAGTAAGTGGACCGCTGCGCAGCTTCTGCGGCAGGAATGGTACTTCAGCCAACACCTTTTGCAACTCTGCCCGGATCAGGGTCCCGGCCCCGATTTCTTCTATATTCCAGAAACGATAATAGTTAAGTTGGCTGGGAGCCAGCCGTTTGCCACCCTGGTAAGCAGAAACAGCTCCACTCAGGATAACAGCCATACCAAGAATCTGGAAGGCAGGCTTACTTAATCCAAAGGGGCCTTTTCGCAAAGCCCGGTAAAGATGGATAAGAGTTATTTTTCCATCAGCAGGAACATTAGCCAGGAAATCGGCCACCAGTGGAGACGTTTTCGGGTTGATGTCAAGAAGGAAACCCTGTCCCTTCTTTTTGACCAGGCCCAGGGGTGCAACAAAGTTTTCGATAACCAGCTTGACTCCCCGTTCAAAACTCTCTCCCTCCAGCTCAGTGGAAAAAAGCAGATCAATTGTTCGCTGCACAAGGCTTCCGGAAACCTGCTCGCTCAGTGGCCTTATTTCAGCATGACGGGGATA
>SLBE01000061.1 GCA_007126465.1 Syntrophomonadaceae bacterium
CTGAGCGGATTATTATCGGTCCCGGAACGAAAGGTATTTTCTTTTTGCTATTCAGTATTATCAGCGGGGACGTTATAATTCCGGTTCCATCCTGGATTGGCTATGCTCCCCAGGCCCGTTTCCTGGGTAAAAAGTATTATCCCCTGGTCACGCGGCCTGAAAACAGCTATAAAATTACGGCTGAAGAGCTGGAGCAGTTTCTCAGGTCGCTGGGCAAAGATCAGCATGTCCTGGTATTAAATAGTCCCCATAACCCAACAGGCCAGGTCTACAGCAAAATAGAGCTGGAAGATATTGCAGCTGTATGCAGGAAATATGGAACAATAGTTTTTTCTGATGAAATATATGCCCTCACAACATTTGATTTTTCCAGTTACAACAGTATGGGAAAAATTTATCCGGAAGGGACCTTTGTTTTTAACGGGTTGTCGAAAGATCGCTCGGCAGGCGGGTACCGGCTGGGGACCTGTCACCTGCCGGATGCCGATTGTCGGAAAATTAAGGATGGCCTGAAAAAGCTTGCAGCCACAATGTATACTAACATCACCACGCCTGTTCAGGTTGCCGCCGTGGAAGCTTACAAGGAGAATAGCGAGATAGAAGAATATTTTAAAATAACCAGGGAGATTCACAGAATTATGGGCCGGACTATTCATGATCAATTCGCTTCAATAGACGGTCTTAAGGTTACCAGGCCTGATGGCGGGTTCTATTTTTACGCTGACTTTAATGACCTGAAAGATGAGCTGAAACAGGCCGGGGTCAACGATTCCAACAGCTTAAGCAAGGCCCTGCTGTCACACCCGCACCACATTGCCACTGTAACCGGTGATGCGCTTCTGCTCCCGTCAGATAATTACGGGGCCAGGATAGCTTATGTCGATTATAAAGGCAGCAAGGTTTATGATGCATTTCTTGCCGACCGACCCGGGAGCAGTGTAGAGGAAAAAAGGTTTGTTGAAAAACACGCACCCATGATGATAGAAGGTGCGGAAGCGGTAAAAGAATTTGTTCATTTCCTGAAAAACGGAAAATTTACTTATAAACCTGAATAGAAACATATCGAAAGGAGTGTAGATTGCCAATCATGACAGGCGAGGATAATAAAAAGCATTACCGTCTTCTGAATTGCAACGAAGCTTCAAAGCACCATTTTGAAAGGGCCGCAAACAAGCTGAAAATAAGCAGGCAGATCCGCAGCTGGCTCAAGATTCCATTTCGTGAAATCACGGTTCATCTCCCCGTTATAATGGATGACGGCAGCCTGAAAATATTTGAAGGTTACCGGGTTCAGCATAATAATGCCAGGGGGCCTCACAAGGGCGGTATTCGCTATCACCCGGAAGTATCAATAGATCATGTTCGCGGCCTGGCATCGTGGATGACCTGGAAGACTGCTCTATTGAACCTTCCCCTGGGAGGCGCCAAGGGCGGCGTAGTTTGTGACGCAAAAAACATGTCGGAAGGTGAACTGGAAAGAATGACCCGTAAGTATACCCAGGCGATCAGTGCCGATATCGGTCCCTACCAGGATATACCGGCGCCGGATGTCAATACGGATGAAAATGTTATGGCCTGGATGATGGATGAATACAGTAAACTGAGTGGTTTTAATCCGGCTGTTGTAACCGGAAAGCCTGTTGAACTTGGTGGCTCGCCGGGTCGATTGGATGCCACCGGCCGGGGTGTCGCTATTATTGTCGAACAGTGGGCCGGTGACTGCGGTTGTGAACTCAGTGAAACTACTGCTGTGATCCAGGGTTTTGGTAATGTAGGCTATTTTGCCGCTCACCATCTAAACAAACTAGGCTGCCGCGTGATTGCGGTTTCTGATACAGGGGCTGCTGCATTAAATGAAGATGGCTTAGATTTAGATCGGTTACTAAGACATAAAGAGGAAACCGGTTCTGTTTCAGGATGCCCCGGAGTGACTTCCATGGAGAGCGAAGAAATATTTGATATCGAATGCGATTTTCTAATTCCTGCTGCCCTGGAAAATGCTATCACAAAAGACAATGTCGGTAAAATCAAGGCCAGGGCAATTTTTGAAGCGGCCAATGGACCAACCTGTCCTCTTGTCGAGCCTGAGCTTACGGAAAAAGGGATAACGGTTGTTCCTGATATTTTAACCAACAGCGGTGGGGTGGTTGTTTCATATTTCGAGTGGGTCCAGAATTTGCAGCAGTTTACCTGGTCGGAAGAGCAGGTAGATACTGAGTTGTACAGAAAGATGAAAAATGCTTTCCGCCGAGTTGTTGACAAGTCAGAGCAGGAGCACGTGTCACTGCGGATAGCTGCATACATGCTGGCGATTGAAAAGGTGGCTTCGGCAGCCCGGACCCGGGGGGCCTACTAATTATAATTTGTAATTGCCCTGCCTGTTTAAGATAACTTTGCTCGCTGATTGTTTAGGCTGGGTAGTTAAGGTAATTATTTTCTACCGATGTTATCGAGGAGGCTTGCTATGGAAAAGCAGGGTGCAGCTAAAATCTTAGAGGAAATCGCCGTTTTGCTTGAGCTGAAGGGTGAAAATACTTTTAAGAGCAGAGCCTATTACAATGCTGCCCGGACTGTTGAAATGCTTGGCGAGGATGAACTGGAAAAACTTATTTCTGAAGATAAGTTAAAGGATGTCAAGGGAATCGGTTCTGCTATAAATGAAAAGCTGGTGGAACTGGTCTCAACCGGCACCCTTTCTTATTATGAAGAACTGAAAGAAAGCGTTCCGGAAGGGTTACTGGAAATTCTTAAAGTGCCCGGCCTGGGGCCCAGGAAAGTACGCTCACTATACGAAATGCTCGAGATTACCACCCTGGCTGAACTTGAGTACGCCTGCCGGGAAAACCGCCTGGTTAAACTGAAAGGCTTTGGGAAGAAAACTCAGGATAATATCCTTGAAGGTATTGAATTTATCCGCCGCTACCAGGATCAATTCTTTTACAGTGAAGCCCGCCGAATTGCCGAATCACTTCTGGGCCGGTTAAAAGAATTCCCCGATCTTGGTCAAGCCAGCCTGGCCGGTAGTATCAGGCGCTCTAAAGAAATTGTAAAAGATATTGACCTGGTGGCATCAACCGGTGATCCATCCGGGTTAGTCAGCTATTTTACCGAACTGCCTGAGATAGATGAAGTTATCGCCAGTGGAGACACCAAGGCAGCTGTCAGGGTAAAGGAAGGTATTAATGTTGATCTGCGCGTGGTTAAGGAAGACCAGTTTGCTTATGCCCTGCATCACTTTACCGGCAGTAAGGAACATAATACTGCCCTGCGCCAGCGGGCAAAAGGGATGGGTCTGAAAATTAATGAATATGGTCTCTATAAAGGCGATGAAGAAGAGCTAATTCCCTGCCGTGATGAAGAAAAATTGTTTTATGCTCTGAAGCTGGCTTATATTGAGCCCGAGTTAAGGGAAAATTATGGTGAGATTGAAGCGGCTGAAGCCGGAGAACTGCCGCAGCTGGTTGAAGCTGACC
>SLBE01000167.1 GCA_007126465.1 Syntrophomonadaceae bacterium
ATCAGGATCTGGAATCTCTTGGTGTTGATTACGATAAGAGCGGGATCAAGGTTAACAGTAAAATGGAAACATCTGTACCCAATATCTATGCTGTAGGTGACGCCACTTACCCCAACTATTTTCTGGCACATACCGCTTACCACCAGGGTATTGTTGCTGCAGAAAACATCGCCGGCATAGAAGCGCATTTTGATGGAACTGCTGTGCCAAGCTGCCTCTTTACAGACCCGGAGTTAGCCTATGTCGGATTAAGTGAAGAGGAAGCCAAGGAAAAGGGCCTGGAGAAGATCAAAACGGCCAAGTTTCCATTTTCAGCCAGCGGAAAAGCTGCCACCCAGGATGAAAAAGAGGGTGCTGTTAAGATAATAACTGCCGGGGAAGACGACAAAATTGTCGGAATGCATATTCTCGGGCCTCATGCATCTGACCTGATCCAGGAGGGAACCCTGGCAGTAGCAAAGGGAGTAACTGCCAGGGAGATGGCCGAGCTGATTCACCCACACCCGACTCTTTGTGAGTCAGTTTGGGAAGCAGCGATGGGACTTGACAAGGACGCGCTGCATTTGGCCAGGCGATGAAAAAGTTAGGTTTAATTGTTAACCCTGTTGCCGGGATGGGTGGTAAAGTCGGATTAAAAGGCACCGATGGCCCGGAAATAGTTGAAAAAGCGAGGTCATTAGGGGCCCGGCCGGAATCCGCCTTAAAAACCGGATATGCCCTGCAGGTGATCAGCGGGTTAAAGGATCAGGTGGAAATAATAACCTGTCCGGGAGAAATGGGTGAAGAAGTGGCCCGTAAATACGGGTTTGAGCCTCGATTGATCGGCAGCATAAACGATCCGAGTACTTCTGAAGATACAGAACAGGCTGCCCGTAAAATGGCGGCACAGGGTGTGGAACTGATTCTTTTTGCCGGGGGTGACGGTACGGCCCGCAATATCTATCATGCTCTTGGTGAAGATAATCATCCTCCTGTAATTGGTATTCCGGCCGGGGTAAAAATTCATTCTGCCGTATATGCCACAACTCCGCGTAATGCCGGGGAACTGGTCCGTTTATATTTGCAGGAAGGCAGCTTGCCGCTGCGCCGGGCAGAAGTAATGGACATTGATGAAGAAGCTTTTCGCGATGGTCGTCTCTCGGCCAGACTGTACGGTTATTTGATGGTTCCGTGTGCGGGGGACCTGATGCAGCACCTTAAGATTGGTGGGGTCGGTTCTGAAGAATCTGTACTCGACGGCATAGCAGAACAGGTTTTGGAAGGCCTGGAGCAGGACACTATTTATGTTGTAGGGCCCGGTTCAACAACTGCGCCAATTATGAAAAAGATGGGGCTTGATCATACCCTGCTTGGTGTTGATCTTGTGAAAAATGGAAAGCTGCTTGCTGCTGATGCCAATGAGCAGCAAATCCTGGAGCTTATTAAAGGGAAAACAGCAAAGATTATTGTTACTGTAATCGGAGGCCAGGGTTATATTTTCGGCCGCGGCAACCAGCAAATCAGCGCAGATGTAATCAGGCAGGTAGGCAAGAAAAATATCATAGTGGTTGCAACAAGGGAAAAAGTTCTTTCACTTGATTACGGCCATCTGCTGGCCGATACCGGGGACGAAGAAGTTAACAAGATGCTTTGCGGCTACATCCGTATTATTACCGGCTACAAGGAAGAACTGGTATACCCTTTAACTTCATGATCTTACAAAACAGCCAATAACATGCTTTCTTAAGCAGGCTGCACAGTGTCATAACACAGATAAAGCAGGTATTTATTTTAGATGAAGACTATTAGAAAAACTAAATCGAGTACAAAGAGCAGGATTGAAAATACCGTTTTAGCAAAGCTTGAAGCGAACGTATAGCGAGTGCAAGAAATTATGCGGCGAAGTGAAGCCTGGAGCAGGTCGGTCTACATGGAGGGAGGCCGCCTCGAGAAGGGCCCGGATGGCCCGTCGAGAGGGCAACCAAAGCGAAAGGCTAAAACTGAGTCGGTTTATAATTCTGCACGCAGCGATTAGAGAGCGAAGACTTTCTAAAACGGTAATAAGAGTAATCCAGATGAAGTTTGAAGTTAAGCCAGACCAGTAACAGTTTGTTAATCAACGAGCGAATATTTTTTCAGTAGGCAATAGATGTTAGTTTAGTAAATAGAATTAATTAGGTGGGCGGCAATTAAATTTTTCTTAATTAGCTGCCCGCTTTAATTATTCAAGGCATAGTGGTATTATATTATTGTGCTTAACAGAGAGCAAAGAATTACTATTAAGGAGATGTAGGCATTGCAGTTAATGGAAGGCGAAAAAGAACAAATAATTTCCTGTGTTGATGAAGTCCTCAGCAATAGCACAAAGGAAAAAGAAGATTTAATCCCTATTTTACAAAAAGTCCAGGCCAGGCTTGGTTATCTACCGGCCCTGGCTATGGAAAAAATTGCAGAAGGAACAGATGTGCCGACAGTAGATGTTTATGGCCTGGCAACATTTTATAACCAATTCCGCCTTAATCCGCCCGGTGACCACGAAGTTAAGGTTTGCCTGGGTACTGCCTGTTATATGGTCGGTGGCGATATAACCCTTGAGTCATTTGAGCGACGCATGGAAATCAATGAGGGCGAGACCACTTCGGACCGCCGATACAGCCTGGAACGCGTAGCATGTGTAGGATGCTGTACTATGGCCCCGGTTGTGGTTGTTGATGATGAGGTTGAGGGCAAGGTGACCCCGACCCGGGTAGATGGAATCATGCTGGAGCTGGAAGGTAAAAATGGTAAATCTGGCGATAATAATTCTTCTAACGCTGGCCAAAATACAGGGAGCAAAGATGATCCAACTAAAGAAGTAGGTGAGCAGAAATGAGCGAATCAGATTCTCAGGCCATCTATGAAAAACTGTATGAAGAAGCTAAGAAAAAGATAGATGCAAAGGAAAATAAGGCACAAGTCCTGGTTGGAACTGCAACCTGCGGAGTTTCGGCCGGTGCCCTGAAAATAAAAGAAGACTTTGAGCGGGAAATTAAGGAGAAAGACCTTGATGTTGATGTGGTTGAAGTAGGTTGTATCGGCCATTGTTATGCCGAGCCACTTGCGGTTATTGCCAAGCCCGGCCACCCGGCAGTTTGTTACGGTTATCTTGATGATGGTCTTGTTCACCGCCTGGTGGAAGATTTTTTGGCCGGGGACGATCCTTCCTATGAGTATGCCCTGGCTGCACTGGAGCGCAATGATGTATTTCCGACCTTTGAAGATTTTCCGCGTGGTCAATATGAGCATAAATTGATTCTTGAAAACTGTGGTTTTATTGATGTCCGAGATATAAATAATTATATTGCCCGTGACGGTTACAAGGCTTTGTCTAAAGCCCTTGAAAAAGAGCCTTCTGCTGTTCTGGAAGAGGTTAAAGCCGCCAACCTGCGCGGCCGCGGTGGGGCAGGGTTTCCGGCCGGAATTAAATGGGAAGCCTGTATTAAAAGTGGCCAGGATGAAAAATATGTTATATGTAATGCCGACGAGGGAGATCCTGGAGCTTTCATGGATCGCAGCATCCTGGAGTCCGATCCACACCTGGTGATAGAAGGAATGATACTTTGCGCATATGCCATAGGCGCCCAGAAAGGATACCTGTATATCAGGGCCGAATATCCCCGGGCAGTGGGACATGTTCAGGAGGCACTCGATCAGGCACGCGCGAAGGGACTGCTCGGTGAATCAATCATGGATACCGAATTCAGCTTTGATCTGGAAATATTCCAGGGGTCGGGTGCTTTTGTCTGTGGAGAAGCAACTGCCCTGGTTAATTCAATGGAAGGTAACATGGGTATGCCCGAGAGCAGACCGCCGCGCCTGGCCAGCCAGGGTTTCCGGGGCAAGCCAACAGTTTTGAATAACGTAAAAACTTTTGCCTATGTGCCTTATATTATCAACCGCGGGGCGGACTGGTTTAAAGAAATTGGCACCAAGGATAACCCCGGCACAGCAGTATTCTCGCTGGTCGGTAAAGTTAACAATACCGGCCTGGTTGAGGTGCCCATGGGGACAACCCTGCGTGAGCTGGTTTTCGATGTTGGGGACGGTTTGCGCGACAACAAGGAATTTAAAGCGGTGCAGATTGGCGGTCCTTCCGGAGGATGCTTGCCCGAATCGGCCCTTGACGTGCCGATTGATTTTGATTCTCTGCATGAAGCCGGGGCCATCATGGGTTCCGGAGGCCTGGTTGTATTAGATGAAAATGACTGTATGGTTTCGGTCTCCCGCTATTTTCTCGAGTTTACCCAGCATGAATCCTGTGGGAAGTGTACCTTTTGCAGGTTGGGGACCAAGCATATGCTTGATATCCTGAACGGTATAACCAGGGGTAAGGGTGACGCAGAAACGCTGGAACTGCTTAAGGAACTGGCTGAAGATGTCCGAGACGGTTCTCTCTGCAACCTTGGGAAAACTGCGCCAAATCCGGTCCTGACAACCCTTGAATATTTCATGGACGAGTATAAAGCCCACATAGAAGAAGGCCGCTGCCCGGCCGGGGTTTGTCGTGAATTGATTCTATACTATATAGAACCGCCTAAATGCAGCAAACTCTGTAATGTCTGTGTCGGCAGCTGTCCAACAGAAGCAATTTTTACCAGGGATGACGGCTTGAAAGAAATCGATCAGGAAAAATGTGTTAAATGTGACAACTGCCTGAAAGCCTGCCCGCCTGAATATAACGCTATTGTTAAGTTGTCACCACCGGTATTGCCACCTGAAAAGGAGAAAACAGCAAAATGAGTGAACTTGTAAAAATAACAATAGACGATCGCGAAATTGAAGCCAGGGTAGGAGATAAGCTGCTTTGGACGGCCCTGGAAAATGACATTTATATACCGCATCTTTGTTCAATAAAAGATGAAAAACGGCCAAACGCATCCTGTCGTCTTTGCTTTGTGGAAATTGAAGGTGTTGACCACCCGGTGACTTCCTGCACCAGGAAAGTGGAAGAAGGGATGGTTGTAAAAACAAGAAGTCAACGCATAGACCGCCTGGTGAAAACAGGCTTTGAACTGCTGCTTTCCGACCACGACCTTAAGTGTGCTCAATGTGCGGCTAACAGAAAATGTGCCCTGCAGACAATAGCTAAAGAACGACGGATAAAGCTCCGGCAAAAACGTTTTAAATTAATTGAACGAGACTATGAAATTGATGACAGCCCTGCTGAATTTGCTTATAACCGCAGTCGTTGTGTGCTCTGCGGGCAATGCGTCTGGGCCGACCGGGAAGAGGCAAAAGTAGGCGCCATCGGGTTTACACAGCGAGGGATTAATCGAGCTGTAACAACTTTCGAAGAAATTCCCCTGGCTGACTCAATTTGTACCGAATGTCACCTTTGTGTCGATGCCTGTCCGGTAGGGGCTCTGTATTACAAAAGTGACTTGAAATAAATAGCAACTACCGAATCTTCTTAAGAAAACTTCCCTCGCTGATCGTTCAAGCTGGAACTGCACAGGCTTAGCTCCACCGGCATTTTCATGCCTGATCTTGATGCTCGTTTCAGCTTTCTTAACCAGGCTGGGTAGTTGTATTATTGGCCGTAATTTTTTACAGTACCCTTGAAATATGCTATACTTATAGGGTAGTTTTCTACCATTGTAGAAGAAAATAATTTATGGGAGTTGAAAGTAAATGTCCGGTCTTGTTGCCATTTTTGGCAAAAAAAGTGATGAATCAGATATGGAGCCCCTGATAGAAAGTGTAAAATTCAGGGGGACTTGCAAAGGTGTGCAAGCTGATGAAGACGGTTACGGTATGGCCATTTTAAATAGTACCGATCCAGATAGTGAAAGTGATATTTCTGCAGCCCTTGATGGATACATAGTGTTTTCTGAAGAGGAAGGGACAATTTTACAGGGTGGTGAAGGTGAAACCAGGTTCTGTGATGTTTTTAATAAGGAAGGCCTTTCCTGTTTTGAGAGCATTGAAGGTGAATTTGCCATAGCTTATTATGATGATGAGGGCAGTCCCTTTGTAGCAAGAGATCCTTTTGGGGTCAAGCCGCTCTACTATGCGAAAAAAGATGGCACATTATATATTGCTCCTGAAATTAAAGCCCTGATAGATTTGGGTGTGGAAATAAAAGAGGCGCCACCAGGCAGTTACCTTGATGACAACCAGAGCTGGGTCAGGTATTACAAGGTTCCAAGAATTGTTGAAAACAAGGACTTAACCCTGGAGGAAGCAGAAGAAAAAATGCGCCACCTGCTGTACCTTGCCGTGGAAGAAAGGATTGAAGGAGCAGATAATCTTGGTGTGTATTTAAGTGGTGGCCTGGACAGCAGCGTTGTTGCTGCACTGGCGGCTGAAATATCAGACGAGCCGATCAATACTTATACTGTTGGTGTCGAGGGAAGCGAAGACATAAAATATGCAGAGATTGTGGCAGAAAGGATCGGTTCAAAGCCACATGTCTACACGTATACTATTGATGAAATGCTGGAAGTTCTGCCTAAAGTTATTTATCATTTAGAATCATTTGACTGTGCTTACGTCCGCTCTTCCATTCCTAATTATATAGCAGCACGTTATGCTGCAAGGGATGGGCGCAAAATTATGCTTACCGGTGAGGGGTCTGATGAAATTTTTGCCGGTTATAGCTATCTGAAAACACTTGGTTCTGATAAAGAGATAACCGAGGAAATTGAAAACTTTCTTAAAAATCTCAGTAAAACAGGATTGCAGCGTGTAGACCGCATGAATTCCGCGCATGGGCTTGATTGCAGGGTGCCTTTCCTTAAACCCGCCCTGCTTGAACTGGTTCAGCAGTTCCCCCTTGATTGGAAGCTGCATGATTTTGACAGTGATGAGCCTATCGACAAATGGATTCTCAGGCGTGCCTTTGTTCCGGAGCTTGGTGAAGAGGTGGCCTGGCGTGAAAAGCAGCAATTTGACCAGGGATCCGGATCTTCAGACATGTTGACAAGTATTGCCGAAGAAGCAATTAGTGATGAGGAGTTTGAAAGGGAATCTGAAACAGCTCCTGTACCGGTCAGAAATAAAGAAGAGCTTTATTACTATCGTATTTTCAGGCGTTATTATCCGGAATCGGTTTTGCCATTGGTAGGTCGCTGGACGAAAACCAGCTAAATTATGTAAAACCTGTACCAGGTATTCAAAGGAGAATAGTTTTTGAGCTATAAAGCAGTTATTTTCGATCTAGACGGAACCCTGCTTGACACCCTGGAAGATCTGGCCCTTTCTGTAAATACTGTCTTAAGAGAGAAAGGGTATAAAGAACATCCAGTCAATGCATACCGTTATTTCGTTGGAGACGGAATAGATGTTTTAGTGCAAAGAGCTTTCCCGAAAGAGATAACTGATTCAGATCATGGACTTGGACAGCTTGTTAAAGCAGTTAAAGAAGAATATAGCCGGAGGTGGGCCGACCATACCAGGCCCTACCCCGGCGTAACTGATCTATTGACCTTTTTAGAATCCAGAAAGATCCCTATGGCAATATTCTCAAATAAACCTCATGAATTTGCCTTGCTCACAGTTAATAAACTATTGCCAGAGTGGTCTTTTTTTGAAATCTGTGGTGTCAGGCCAGGTATTCCCCGCAAACCGGATCCGTACGGTGCTCTTCTTATTTCTCAAAAGATGAAGATTCAACCGGGTGAAATAGTTTACCTGGGGGATACGGGTACTGATATGCAAACAGCAAAAGCTGGTGGCTTTTTCGCCGTTGGAGCACTATGGGGATTTAGGCCTGCTGAAGAGTTGGAGCGTGAAGGTGCTTTAATGCTGGCATCATCTCCTGCTAACTTAAAAAAACTTTTTTAAGTTTTATCACATGGAGGCTAGTCATGACATCGAACGGAGCATACCTGGTAGACTTTGATGGGACAATTACCACGATTGACATTTCCCAGGAAATGGCTACATATTTTGGTGGTACGGAATATGCAAAAATCGAACAAATGTACAGGAACAGGCAGATTCCTATTCGCAAGTGGTTGCAGCTAACAGCGGAAAAACTTCCACCTGATCCCGATAAATTGCTGGAAAAAGCGATGGAGTTGGCCGAAATAAGACCCGGATTTGAAGATTTTCTAAGCTTTGCCCGTTCTAAAGATCGGCCAATTATTGTGGCCAGTGACGGTTTTGGCTTTTATATCGAACCGATCCTGCGGAGCTATGGTCTTTTTGAGCAAATTGATGTTATATATAAAAACAATACTTTTTTAAACAGCAAGGGTATTTTTGAGGTAAACACACCTTATGCCCATAGGATTTGCCCCGTTTGCGGTAATTGTAAGTCATCTCATGTGGTCTGGCTTAAAGAAGAAGGTAACACGGTGATCTATATCGGGGATGGCAGCAATGATCGTTACGGTGCTTCCTGGGCCGATCATGTTTGTGCACGAGATCAATTGTTGGATGCCTGCCAGGAATACGGATTTACACACTCGCAATGGTCTGATTTTTACGATATTATAAAAGTAGATTTGCCTGAGCGTCATGACCGCTCACAGGAATCTCTTTGTGACCCTAAGGGAAGTGGAGTAAAAGTTTTAAACTAAGAAGGTGCTTAAACAAGGCCTTTTAGATATAAAGTTTTACCAGGGGGCAAATAATATGGAATACATGGAGCAAATAAAAACGCTGGCTGACCTGCTAAGAAGGCATAACCACGTGTATGCTTTAACAGGTGCGGGGATCAGCACTGATAGTGGCATTCCTGATTTTCGTTCTCCGGGTACAGGCATCTGGGAAAAAGTTGATCCCATGGCGGTATCTTCTGTTGACGTTTTGCATAATGATCCCCGTCTTTTCTATGAGGCGGGCTTTGCTCGTTTTGCCAAAATATCCGGAGCTGAACCTAATAAGGGGCATATAGTCCTGGCTGAACTGGAAAAAGAGGGCTACTTAAAAGGACTTGTAACCCAGAATATTGATGGCTTGCATGTAAAAGCCGGCTCAAATAACGTCTGGGAAGTACACGGTCACCTGAGGACAGGTTATTGCCTGGGTTGCAAAAAGAAATATCCCTTTGAAGAACTGGTTCAGCAGGTAGAATTAAAAAGGATACCCCCGGTATGTCATAACTGTTATGGTATGCTCAGACCGGATGTGGTTCTTTTTGGAGATCCTATGCCGACTTTCTTTTTTGAACTGCAGCATAAAATCCAGATGGAGTGTGATTTTATGCTGGTGGTAGGCAGCAGCCTGGTGGTTTATCCGGTAGCAGACCTGCCCAGGTTGACCAGGAATATGGCAATTATCAACAATCAGCCTACTGATTATGATCCCAGGGCCGAAGTTGTCATACGAGAAGATATCAGTAAAACTCTTACAGATCTGAAACGAGAATTGTAAACTGCCTGACATGTATAACCTTTATGTAAGCTATAAACGGAGGTAGCCCTGTGAATATCAGAAAATGGTTTTATCCTGTTTTAGTTGCCTTGATTGGCCTGGTCGGAGTGGTACTAATTTATTCATCAGGCCGGATTGAGTTAGATCCGTACAGCCTCATTTTAACCCTGGTAGTAGCCGGCGTTGCTCTTTATTTTTATATTTCCCTTAGCCGGAACCAGGAGTAAAAATCATGATTTAAATATAATTAAAGATGAGTTGGTGAACAGTGCAGTACCAATTAAACCCGCTTTTAAAAGTTGAAGATGTTGCTGCATTAAGGGTAAAGGTTGGTTGGGATTCCAGGAAAGAACAGCTGCAGTACATACTGGGCAAGACTTATTTATCTGCAGCCTGTTTTGATAATTCCAGGTTAGTGGGGATGATAGATGTAATCAGTGATGGTGTGGACGATGCTTTAATCCGCAACTTAATGGTTGATCCGGATTACCATCGTAAAGGTGTCGCTTTGAAACTTTTGGAAATGGTTAAAAACCAGCTCAAAGCTGACCGCATAAAAACAGTAAATGTTTTGTTTGAGCCTGATTTAAAAGGGCTCTATGTCGAAGCCGGATTTAGAGTTGTCTGCGGTGGGATTATCGATAATGAAATAGAAGGGTTTTGATTTAAAATGAAGGTTGCTTTTTTTCTCACTCCAAAAAGTGAAGTGATTTGTTTAACCCCAAAAACTACGATGCGTCAGGCGCTTGAAAGAATGGAAAGACAAAGCTTTGCAGCTGTACCATTAGTAGATGATAATGGTTGCTATGCCGGGACTATAACTGAAGGCGATCTGCTGTGGAAGCTGAAAAACACTCCCAATCTTGATTTGGGCAGTATGGAAAAGATAACGCTGAAAGATATCACTCAGCATGCCACCAATAAACCTGTCCGTATTGACTCACGTATTGTAGATCTTTTGTCTCTGGCCAGCAGTCAGAACTTTGTTCCTGTTGTAGATGACCAGGGTATATTTATCGGTATCGTCAGACGCAGGGAAATCATAGAATACTGTGCTGATTTAATTAAGGAAAAAGAAGCAGGAAGGATTTAATTGTTGATAAATTCTCTTTAAGGAGGGTTGCATCATGGAAAAAGAGGGTCCTGGTTTTACAATGCACCCGGAACATCCGGCTGCTCTGGATTTAATTAAACCTTTTCTGGCCATGGAGATACTGGAAAAAGCCCAGCAACTTGAAGCCTCCGGTCGTTCAATAGTTCATATGGAAGTAGGAGAACCCGGTGGAGAAACACCTACAGCTATTAAAGAAGCAGCAATTAACGCTATTCGTGATAATGATACAGGTTACACTCACAGTTTAGGTAAGTGGGAACTTCGCTCCGAAATTGCCGGTTACTATAACAGGACATATGATGTAACCGTTGATCCGGAACAGGTTATAGTAACTTCAGGTTCTTCTCCGGCCATGCTGCTTGCTTTCTCAGCCTTGATGGGTGCGGGGGATCAGTTGATCATGTCCGATCCTTACTATGCCTGCTATCCAAACTTTACTAACTATATAGGGGCTGAACCGCTGCTTGTTACCTGCCATGAGGAAAATGCTTTCCGGCTGCAGCCTGATGATGTCAAAGAAAAGTTAAATCCAAAAGTGAAGGGAATTCTAATTAATTCCCCGGCAAACCCGACCGGGGCAGTTTTGGGTGAAAAAGAACTGCAAGGTTTGGCTGAATTAGGACCATATATTATTTCCGATGAAGTTTATCATGGCATTAATTATACCGGCAGGGATCGCTCCATACTCGAATATACTGATCAGGCTATAGTGATAAATGGTTTTTCAAAGCGCAATATCATGACTGGCTGGAGACTTGGCTACCTGATTGCACCCCGCTCAATGATCAGGAATATGCAAAAATTACAGCAAAATCTATTTATATGTGCCTGCGCTTTCAATCAGGCAGCAGGTATTGCGGCCTTACAGGAAAGCTCAGATGTGCTCGAGAAACGCTTTAGTGATTATAATGAACGCCGGATGTATCTTTATGAAGCGCTGCAAAGGATTGGTATTGCCCCGGCAAAACCACCTGACGGTGCTTTTTATATGATGGCCAATGTTAAAAAATACACGAGAGACTCTTATTCATTTGCCATTCGCATTCTTGAAGAAGCAGGAGTTGCTGTTACTCCGGGTATTGATTTTGGCAGGGGCGCGGAAGGTTACATCCGGATTTCTTATGCCTGTTCCATGGAAACCCTGCAGGAAGGGTTACGGCGTCTCGAAGAATTTTTTAGTACGCTTTAGTGAAATATATATAGTTCGTAATTGCCCAGCATGATTAAGAAAACTGGAGCGAGGGAAGTTTTCTTTAGCAGGCCAGTGCGATTGAGTATAACTGGGCAGATACTATAGTTCAGGGGAAGGAAGAGAAAATGCTTTCTAAGCGCATGGTCATTGTTGCCAACGGGGACCTTGAAGATTTGGCTTTTTATGAGGCTATAATCAAGCCGGATGATTATATTGTTTGTGTCAACGGTGGAACAGGGCATGCCCTTGCCATGGGATTAAAACCGGACCTGGTAATTGGCGATCTGGATTCGCTTTCTGCTGCTGACCAGGAAGAAGTTAGTAGAATTAATCCAGAGCTGATAGTCCATCCTTCCGAAAAAGATAAATCCGACCTGGAGCTTGCCCTTGATCATTGCGTTAAAATGGAACCGATTGAGATTATCATCATAGGTGCCCTTGGCGGGACCCGTTTTGAACATGCCTTTATCAATGTCTTGCTGCTGTACACCCCCCTGCGGAAGCGCATTGCAGCACGGATCTTAAGTGAGAACCAGGAAGTGATGCTGGTCAGGGATGAGGTAACTATACAGGGCAATGCCGGTGATTACCTTTCGCTTTATGCCCTCACCAACCGGGTAGATGGTATAGTAACTGAAGGTTTAAAGTATCCACTTAACAATGATTCACTTTATTTTGCATCTACCCTGGGCCTCAGCAATGAATTTATTGCCACCCAGGCTAAAGTTTCCCTTCAATCGGGATTGCTGCTCCTGATAAAATCTTCTGCAGAAAAAGGCGCTACTGATTTTAGTTGGCCAGGGCATTAATCAATATTTGCTTATACAATGTAAAATCCCTGGTAGTCAGGATTCTTTTATTCCTGGGCCGGTCAAGCTCAATATTTTGTTCAATGGCATTTTTCCCGGGCCG
>SLBE01000126.1 GCA_007126465.1 Syntrophomonadaceae bacterium
ATATATTCTCTTCCCTCTAATATATTCAGGCTTTGATAGACATCACTGGTAGTTGCTAAAACCTGGGCATCGCCTACTCTTTCAGCAAAATATTGCCCCATCTGATCATCGGCCAGGCCGGCGAACATTTCCATGGCCGAATAAACTTCATCTTCTATATTCTGACTGGCCATAACATAACTGATAACACCGATTGCTGCCAGCGGCACTATACCGATTAATAAAAATAGCGCTATTAACTTAAATCTTAAACTCATTTTTCAATCCTCCTTCGAGTGTAATTAATTTCACAAGTATATTTATTAAGACCAGTTAGATTTGTTTTATACATAAACCCCTCCTCAAAAAGCGGCATCCGGATTGAGCAGCTTAATATAAAAATAGAATAGTATTTACAGTCCAGCTGATTCTGGACTGTAAGCGCATCGTTTTAAAGCGACTCCAATAGCCGCCATATAGATCTTTCTATTAAAAGAATAAACCCTACAAAGAAATTATCCCATGGGGAAACTCCCCATATTGTCAAAGAAAACTCCCCATTTTTCCTGTTTAGAATCCCCATATTTCAAATTTTACTTTCGTTAAATATGCTACTTCTCATGTTATAGAATTCAGGGTCAGGCCGAATAAGCCAAAGTAAACAACCTATTTCGGCTAGCACTGTTCGGCCTGCTGAAGAAAACTGAAGTGAACGTTAAGTACAGACATGGAAATAAAAAAGTCCCCATCAGCAGGGGTCAATTAAATGGGGAATCCGGTTATGCTAAATAATTTTAAGGTAGATATGGGGAGATTACTACTGCTTGTCTCTTTGTTTCTGCTGCCAGATCATATCATCGAGTGTACCCGGTGCATAGGGACTGCCAGTCGGGTTCGGCCTATAACTACTGCCGGAGCCGGTTGAAGCGGCCTCCTGTTCATCATTAATTTCTTCCTCTTCTCCTGAAGCCTTTTCTATTTCATAAGGATCGAGCGGCACATATTCGAAATTTAAGGGACCGGCCTGGCGATGGGAAAGTTTAAGCCATTCGGGCAATTCTGTACTAGCTAAAACCGGTTCAGCATTACCCGGCTTTTCTAAAAGCAGCCCGCATCCGCTAAAAATGATTAAGGAGGATGTTACAATAAGTAAAAACAGGAAGGTTTTAAACCAGGGCATGCCGCTCTTCCTTTCCTCCAGGGGTTAAAGCATTCCGACTTTCCAAAATGCTGCAACTAAATTATATCATGCTGCTGCCAGTGAGAACAGGTAAACAGGAAGCAGCCTCTGCCACAGGCAGGGATGAATTCAATAAATTGAAAATCGCAGAGCTGACCCTGGAAGATAAAGATTTCTGCCAGCTTTAGAGTCTTCTCAGGCGTAAAAAACAAGATTTGGAAATTAGGCTTTAGCTGGTCCTCATAACCTTTATAAAGTTTTTCACTTTTAGCAGCAGCCCGATAATTAGAACAGCAAAACTTAAGACAATTAGAACCCACTTGATGAAAGTAAAAACAGGGGCAAGAGTGGCAACAACCGGTGTTTCAAGTGGGTAGCGATACATTACCAGGGAAGCTGCGCTGTTTTCAAGGAAGTCGAATATCCCTCCCACCAGGGGCAGCAGGTTAACCAGTTTCCAGCTTTTACCGGGTGAATGATTACGGTAGAGGTATGAAGTTGTCACGGCCAGAAAGAACACATAAGCGAGCGGCCAGGCCACATCAAAGGTAAAACGGGAATAAATATAGTAGGCCCGCCCTTCTTCACCATAAGCTTCAGCCATTTCGTAGAGGTCCGTTGAAGAGTAGATAAAGGATGTATCCGGAGAAACATCCACACCGGTTATTTCACCAAGCTGCCCGGCCATGTTGGGCAAAACCAGCACCATGAAAGCAACAAAAACCAGGATCGCCACCAGCAATATCGGAGCACCTGAGACACGATAAAGCCAGCTTGATAGCTTGTACAAAAGAGATCACCTCTCCAATAGATTAAAAAGATAACTGTTATAATGTGGAAGAGTCCTTAAGTTTAATCTAATGCTATCATAATACCCGGGAAAAGACACAGCAATTGAAAAAAGAGTCGTGATGTGGTATTCTCAGATCAGGGAGTGTTGAAATATTACTCTCAACAAAGGAGCTAAACAGTCATGACAAAAAAAATCAAGATCGCTCCATTAATATCTATATTAACAATGGCCGCACTGCTGACCAGCGGTTTTAGTTTTGACTCTTCTGAGCAGGACAATCTTAGTAGGAAAAACATGCTTTCCGGCCAGATTTGGGCTGTGCAGGTTACAGCTGAGCCCGGTGAATCTGCAACCCTGCAGCAAAACTTCGAGGCGGCACACGGTCCCTATGACGGGGATGTTGATAAAGATAGTGCCGATCAGGTAGATAAAAATTCCTTCGGTTTAGTCGAAGATGATGACGGCTCAACAAAAGTTGTCAAAGGTGAAGACTATGTGGGCAGCTACTTCCACATTGAACAGCTTGCTCATACTACAGGGGGCAAACTGAGCCGATACATCGATATCAGCAGCCCCTGGTCACACGGTTACTTATACGAAGATATGTCGGTAGTAGGCGAAGCAACCATTGAAGAGTCCTTCAGCATGGATAATCTGGCTCCTGGTGACGGAGCACTCACTGACTGGTTCAAGCTGTTTTAATGAGAACCGTTCACACATAATCTTAAAGCCTGACCTCCATATGTCGGGCTTTCTTTTATTTCAGGATATATTTATTAAGCTACAGATTACTATTTTAGCGTATGATCAGTACAACCCAGTAGTAGCAGGCTAATTACTGCTCCCGGTAGATGAGTGCCGCTGCAAATGCAGTGATTGCAAAGAGCAGGCAAACCAGGAAGCCGTAACGGTAGGATTCAATGGTATAGATGCGAGCACCGTCAATAACCGTTCCCGCC
Organism: Syntrophomonadaceae bacterium; assembly: GCA_007126465.1. Classification (GTDB taxonomy): domain Bacteria; phylum Bacillota; class Dethiobacteria; order DTU022; family DTU022; genus T3SED10-7. The sequence continues at coordinate 2,912 of SLBE01000126.1, forward strand.
CATCCAAGGTCAAGGATAAACCCAAAAAGAGGCTGCAGAATTGCCAGTCCCAGGAAAATGCCTAAATTAACTCCTGCTGTAACTGACCCGGTAAATCCGGGCGGACTTACCTCTCTTGCCATGGGAAAGCTTAAGATAGAAGAGGCAGCACCAAGGCCTAGCATTACACATAGGATATAAATAAACCCCAGGGGCAGGATTCCTCCGGGCCAGGCAAAAAGAAACAGCCAGAAGAGCACGCTGGAGAAGGTTAATAGTACTGCCGGCACTTTCCTCGAACCGGTTCGGTCTGACAACCATCCGGCTATAGGCGCACCAGCCATATAACTTAAGTATATAAGCATCATATAGCTCGATGCCTGCGCTACATTCACCCCATAAATATGCACCAGGTAAGACACACCCCAGGTTCCTGAAAAAACAATGAAACCGCCGAAGACACCAAAATTAATAAAAAAAGGCGGTAGTAACCGCTTATTTGTCAAAACCCGGGCAATCTTCTTTAAAGAAATTTGCCCGCTTACCTCACCCCTAGAGCTTTCACTGACAATACCAGATGGATTAATATTATTACCACAGTCAGCGGGGCTATTGCGAACTAATAACCAGCTAACTATGGCCACCAGGCCGGTAATAGCTCCAACCATTATAAATGAGCTGCGCCAACCAATCAGATCAACTGACAGGGCCAGCGGGGTAGCCCCCAGCAAAGCGCCTGAACCACTAAAGAGAATTGCCAGGCCGGACAGGGTGGCAAACCTGGACGGAGAAAACCAGGAAGCCTGGAACTTAAAGATATTGATAAGAATTACCGAGCCACCAAGTCCAATTAGCAGGCGGCCTAGAAAAACCACACCTGAACCTGGTGCTATACCGATCAATACTGACCCTGCCGCCATTAAAGCCCCTGTCAGGAAAGCAATTCGTCTCGGGCCAAGACGATCGACCAGCATGCCCCCGGGAATCTGCATTATTACATACATATATGTATAAGCGGCAGCCAGGTTGCCAAGACCTGCCCCGGTCAGGGCAAATTCTGCCGTTAACAGGTCGGCTACAACATTAAATGATACACGGTGAAAAGTGGTGATTAAATGAAGCAGCACCAGGCAGATCCACATTGCCCAGCACAGGTATAGATAACGCTCAGATTTTAACAAATCAGGATTGAAATTCACCGGTAATTATATCCCCAGACATAAAAAGGCATCAGAAAAATGCCTCAACCATTTAGCAAAGCTACTTTTTATTTTAACATATAAAAGCTTCAACATTCCTAGCTGTTGGAACTTAGAAGGCAAGGATGTTTTCCTTCTGCTATATCTTTAATAAACAGTTTGACCAACTCCGGGTCGAACTGTGTTCCAGCGGCTTTTTTCAGTTCTCTGAGCGCTTGCTTTTGGCTCAGCGCTTTTTTATATGGCCTGCCACCGGTCATAACTTCATAAGCGTCAGCGATAGCAATAATCCTGGCCAGCAGGGGAATCTCTTCGCCCTTCAAACCCCGGGGGTAACCGCTTCCATCCCACCATTCGTGGTGGCTTAAGATATCTTCGGCAATATGGGCATAATCCCTGGTAGCCCGGGCAATTTTCCATCCTTCCCTGGGATGCTCCTTTATCATTGACCATTCCCGTACAGACAGATTATCTGTTTTTAACAGAGTATCTTCAACCAGCTGAATTAAACCAATATCATGTAACACTGACAGGCTGGATAATTTGTTTAATTCTTCTTTGGAAAGGTTTAACCCTTTGCCGATAGTTAGGGACAGGCTGCGCAGCCTTTTGATATGCCTCACAGACTCATTACTTTTCTGCTCCAACTGCTTATAAAGGGCTTTAAGCAGATTAGCCTTAACTATTTTATTCTCTGCATTTTTATTACTGCGCATCTGTTTTTCAGCTGTTTGCAGAAATTCAATCATTGACTGTTCCGGCCTGCTTTTTAAAGCTGTCCCGAAAGCCATAGAAAATGGCAGATCGTTAATCTGCATCTCGAGACTGTTGCGATGCAACCTTTCAACTACTGCCTGCAGTTCTTCCGATGTTACCTGGGGCAGTAGGATAACAAATTCATCACCACCCCAGCGGGTAACAATATCTTCACTACGGCATGATTTTTTAATCATCTTCGCAGCACCGGTTATAAACTTATCTCCCTTGGCATAGCCATAGATATCATTGACCAGCTTTAAGTCATTGATATCAGCGACTATAACACCAAGAGGCAGCTGCCTCTCAGTATCAAGCCTTTTTAGTTCCTCTTCAAAATAGTGACGGTTATAAAGGCCGGTAAGCTGATCGCGAAAACTGTAATAGCGGACCCTGTCTTCGATTTCTTTGCGCTCAGTAATATCAGTAGCTATTTCCAGACGGGCTAAACGTCCGTCAATCCAGTGAATGGCAGTATCACGGCATTCATACCACCTGTTATTAATGGTGTTAAAAACTTCCCACTTAACCGTGCCTGCCGGTTCGCCATTTTCATCCAGGAGCTTACCGTTGGTGCAAAACTTACAAGGGCCGGTCTGATCCTTTTGGATGACCTGCCAGCATTTTTTGCCCTCTGCATCGCCCCAGATCTTTTTCCCGTACTGATTCATATAAATAATCTCGTAGCTTTGCAAATCAGCAACGTAGATCAAGGCATCAATATTGTCAAGAATAGAGAGCAAGCTGCGGTTAGCCTGCTGAACCTGCTTGAACTTATTAATATCTTTATAAATAGTAATAAAGTAACCGGGGTGCACCTGGTAAGCAGTTATCTCAAACCAGCGCTTCAATTGGCTGGAATAGCTTTCAATCTGATTTTTTTGCTCCGTTAAAGCTGCCTTAGCAAAAGTATCCAGCCAGCTACCGCCCCTTGCTTTAAGTCGGGGCAACAATTCTGAAGCTTTTTTATTAATAACCTGGTTTCGTTTAACATTAAAAAGCTTTTCGTACGCACTGTTAATCTCCTGGCAAACATAATCGACAGGAAAGTTCCTGCTGTCCAGGATAATCTTATGCAGGGCAGCAGGTTCACTAATACTTTCAACTATATTACTGAAATCCCGTTCAACTTTATCCTGCAAATTATGCCTCCACAGAAAATATTTGATGGAATGTGTTATGAATATTATAACAAAGATATGTTTAACACAAGTGACACATGAAGGATAAATATTTAAAAATTACTTCTCACTACTAAAATATATTTTCTGTGGAATCATACCCGCCGCCTGGCTGCCAGCCTGGCTGCAATGAAGGGGCGCATTTCGGTAATGAGGATACCGGTGAAGATAAGGGCGGCTCCGCCCAGTTTCTGCGGGGTGAATAGTTCATCCCAGAAAAGGTAGGAAAAGAGACCGGCGAAGACCGCTTCCAGGGATAAGATTAAAACAGCATGGGTTGGCGGGGTATAGCGCTGGGCGATGGTCTGGGTGACAAAAGCACCGATAGTGCAAAATACCACGGCATAAAGAATAGCTCCCCAGATCAGCGGGGGTTGATGAAGCATTATTTCTGCCGGTTCAAAGGCAAAAGCCACGGCAAAGCTGGCGATGCCGGTGAAAGCTATCTGGGAAACGGCTAAAACTATTGGATCGCTCTTCTTCACATATATAGAGATATATATGATATGAGCGGCAAAAAGGAAGGCACATATCAGGGTTAAACCGTCACCGATATTAAAACCGGTTACTTCATCTACAGACATGAAGTAGAGGCCAAAAGCAGCAAGAACAGCACCCAGGGTGGCAATCCAGCCCGGTGTTATCCGGGTAACGAAGTAGTACATAAAGGGCACGATTACCACCGCCATGCCGGTGATAAAACCGGACTTGGCCGGGGTGGTGTAAAGCAGGCCGACGGTCTGGGTGGCAAAGCCGGCAAAAAGGAAAAAGCCGATCACACAGCCTGCCAGGTAGTCACTTACGCTGGCCCTGGCGAGCCTTCTCCAGAAGAAAGGGGCCAGCAGCAGGGCGGCCAGGGTAAAGCGCAGGCCCAGGTAGGTGAAGGGCTCGATAATTTCCAGGGCCTCTTTCATAATCACAAAGTTGGAGCCCCAGAATATTGCTACGAAGAACAGCGAAACGTCTGCCAGGATGGTTTGCTTATTAAGTGCTTTATCGCTCATATGAATCCTCACAAAAATATTGCCCGGCCTGGTTTTGCAGGTGACCGGACAAATATATCTTACCATATAGCAATTAATTATTCAGCAACAATTTAAAACCGGGACTACCCATGCCGTTTTTAGCTTCACTGCTAAAGCAGTCGGGCTAAAAAGGATTTGGTCCGCTCATGCTGCGGGTTTTTATAAAGCTCTTCGGGTAAGCCTTCTTCTATAATCCGGCCTTCGTCCATGTAGATAACCCGGTCACCCACTTCACGGGCAAAACCCATCTCGTGGCTGACTACCATCATGGTCATCCCTTCAAGGGCCAGGTTTTTCATGACCTGAAGCACCTCACCGACCAGCTCGGGATCAAGGGCGGAAGTAGGTTCATCGAATAGCATAATTTTCGGTTTCATGGCCAGGGCCCGGGCAATGGCAACACGCTGTTTCTGACCCCCGGAGAGCATGGCCGGGTAAACATCGGCCTTATCGGAAAGACCTACTTTTTCGAGCAGCTCCCGACCCTGGCCGAGCGCCTGCTCGCGGGGCAATTTTTTAACCTGGGTCAGCCCCTCAATTACATTGCCCATCACTGTTCTGTGGGGGAACAGGTTAAAGTGCTGGAATACCATACCCACTTCCATTCTCACCAGGTGCAGCTTCTTACTCCTGGAATCAGTTTCTTTACCATCAATGAAGATCTGCCCTTTCTGGGCAAACTCCAGGAAATTTATACAGCGCAGCAGGGTGCTTTTTCCTGAGCCGCTGGCCCCGATAACGACGACAACTTCTTTTTCTGCCACGTCCAGGTCAACATCCTTCAAGACGTGAAGGTCACCGAACCATTTATTTAATTCTCTGATTTTTATCATCTGCGGTTAACACCTCTAATCCCGGTAATCACTAACCTGGAGGCGCTTTTCGACCCGGCCTACCAGGAGAGTAAGGACAGTAGTCATCATCAGGTAATAGATACCGACAATCATTAACATTTCGAGCATCATCAGGGTCGAAGAACCCATCTGCCGGGCACGCAACAGCAGTTCGCGCACGGCAATGGCGCTGGCCAGGGATGAGTCTTTAAGGGCAATAATAAACTGGTTACCGAGTGCGGGCACCGACCTTTTAAAAGCCTGCGGCAAAACCACCCGAATCATGGCCTGGGTCGGGGTCATGCCCAGGGACAGGGCCGCTTCACGCTGACCCCTTTCAATGGATTGGATCGCCCCCCGAAAGATCTCGGCAATATAGGCGCCGTTATGCACACCCAGGCCGATAATGGCGGCCGGCATCCTGTCTATGTTAACCAGGTCGATCAGGCCATAATAAATGATCATCAACTGCAGCAGCAGTGGAGTACCCCTGATCACCCAGATATAGCCCTTGGCCGGAAGGTTAAGAATTTTAAAAGTAGATAAGCGCATCAAACCGGTTACCAGACCCAGGACCAGACCGACCAGGATCCCGAAGAAAGTGATCTGTAAAGTTAGTAATGCTGCGGCATAAAAGCCGGGGAAGTATCTTGCTATTGCTGTAAAATCCCAGGGAAGATCTAACATTAACTCAACTCCTTAAATCCGGAAAACCCCATTATAAACCCCGGGGCAGGCCGGGGAAAATAGAAAGGCACGGGCCTGTTACAGCCCGCGCCTGTGCATCTAAATTAAGGCTTGGTAATATCAGTACCGTGCCACTCCATACTGATGTCAGTCATAGTTCCGTCAGCATGCAGTTCTTCCAGTATTTCTGTTACTTTCTCTCTAAGTTCAACATCTTCCGGACGAAAAGCGATAGCGATCTCTTCAGTCCTGATTAAATCACCGGCCAGGATCAGTTCATCGCCACCGGCGATCTCTTCCATACCACGAATTGCCACCAGGCGGTCGGTAATCATACCTTCAATCCTGCCGCCCAGTACTTCAAGCAGGATCGTGTTAACTTCCGCATAGTGAACATCATTGGCACCCAGGTTCAGGGCATCGTCAACATAAGTTTCACCGGTGATAACACCAATATCAAGGCCTTCGACTTGATCAGGACCGGTAATTCCGGAATCTTCGCGAACAATAAGCTGGGCCCCGGAATAATAATAGGGAATGGTAAAGCTGACGATCTCCTGGCGTTCAGGGGTAATACCCATACTGCCGAGGATAGCGTCGTAACGACCGGCCCTCAGGCCGTCAGGCAAACCGTCCCAATCGGAGGTTTCATAGACCAGTTCAACACCCAGGCGCTCGGCAATAGCCTTACCTGTATCAACATCAAAGCCGATCGGGGTATCGGGATCTTCTTCACCGTAGAAGTTAAAAGGCGGGTAGCCACCACTGCCGACAACAACCAGCTCTCCGGCATCTAAGACTCTCTGCAGGCTACCGTCACCTTCGGGTGCAGCTTCATCATCATCTGCATCCGGTTCCAATTCTTCTTCATCTTCAGGGCCGATATGCTCATCCGGCTCACCCGGTTCACCGCAGCCGGCAACTGCAAACAATAGTGCTACCGTAAGCAGAACAAAAATAATCAAATTTCTCTGGTTTAACATAATAAAGTATCACTCCTTAGTTATTGTTGAACCCCTAAAAAAACTGCTATTAAAATACCCCGCAACCACCTCCCGGTTTAATGATTAAATCAAGGTCTTTCCTGATCATACTGCAAACAAAGCTTAATACAAGCCAGGCACAAATATCAGGGATTTGTTCATGAGAGTTATGGCAATTAAAGTACTGAGTTTTATTTCAGTTATTATATACTTCGATTGACATTACATCAACCCTTTGGAAATTTTGAAGTCGTCGCAAGATAGAAAAAACCCTGCTGTTTATAATGAACAGCAGGGCAAAAAGTAGGAGTTATATTCTTTAAGAAAGCAGATCTAATGCTGTGTAAAGCATGATCCGGGTAGTATCAACCATGGTATCTATTTCTACATATTCATCGGATGCGTGGAAGTTAGCTCCGTCAGGGCCAAATAGCACCGTGGGTATTTTCAACCTGGGCGCAATATGATTGGCATCAGATTCGGAGCGGAAATAGGTAGTCTGCATCTCCTTGCCGAGAACATCCTTGCTACCGCGCTTCAGGGACTGGACCAGGTCGGTATCTTCTTCAATGGTCCAGGGCAGGAAGTAGGCCTCCGGGTGGGGCAGGTCACGCAGTTTAATATCCACTTCGCTTTCCAGGTTCAGACTGTCAACTATCTCTGTTACTTCACGCAGGGCTTGATCAGCATCCCCTTCAACGGTGTGGCGGTAAATTGTAAAGCTGGCCTCTTCAGGAACGAGCAGGTATTTTTCCCCGCCCTTCAGGTTGGTGATGCACATTGTGCCTTTGCCGAGCAGGGGATGTTCACCCAGGTCAAGATTGTCGCTAACTGCGTTAATGACGCGGGCAGCATCTTCCACTGCGTTAATCCCTTTTTCCGGGGTAGCTCCGTGGGCAGACTTACCCTTGACTTTAACATGGTAAACTGCGGTGCCCCGGCTGCCTAAGGCTACACAGGGGAACTTTTCATTGCCCGGAGCAAAAGGGCCTGATGGTTCGGGGATAATGCACAGGTCACAGTTATCGGTAATCCCATCCATGATCGTATAATGGGTGCCCAGCCCGAACGGCCCCTCTTCATCGCTGACCGCGGTAAAAACTATATCGCCTTTAAGCTCGATTCCCGCTTCAACCAGGGCTTCGAGCAGGAAGACGGAGGAAACTATGCCAGATTTCATATCGAGAGCGCCCAGCCCGTAAAGCTTACCGTCTTTAATCACACCCTCGTAAGGGTCAACTGTCCAGCCGTCGCAGAGAGGCACGGTATCAACATGCCCGTTAATGAGCAGGTTGGGCCCGCCGCCTGTTCCCTTAAGCTTAACAATTAAGTTTTCTCCTTTGAAGCCGGTAATGTCTGGTTCTTCGTAGCGGTGAATTTTTGTTTCCAGGCGGTTATAGTAAGACATGCGGCCGCGCAGGTAGTCAATTATTTCAGCTTCTTCAAAAAAAGGGCTTTTGATGCTGACCAGCTCTTTAAGAAGTTTAACCATATCTTCCTTGTCGATCAGCTTTAAAGCTTTCTCAAACGCTTTCTGATCAACGGGCATTTATAAAACCTCCTTTATTCCAAACCATAACAGCCCTGCAGATATAAACTTTTATATGTACTGTCCCCTTGCCCTTTTCGTTGCTGTACAGGTGCTGTTAAACCGGATAATTCCGGGGGAGAAAGCCTCCCCCGGCAATTCCGGAAATTTCTCTCTTTAAAGTGCAAGTTCCTCGTCGTCATCCCTATACTGGCTGACACTCTTGATATCGCCTTCTTTAAACATGGCAAAACCGACCCATGAGTAAATGACGGCAATAATCGGGACCAGGAAGGAAAGGAAGGTGTAAGGAATGTATTCTATTGTCGGCACACCGAGGCAGCCGTAGAAGAAAACACCACAAAGCCCCCAGGGTACCAGGGGTGAAAAGACAGTTCCCGAGTCCTCGGAAGTCCTGGAAAGAACCTGCGGTAATAGTCCCTGCTTTTTGTAAGCCGGGCGGTACATCCGGCCGGGAATAATGATCGCCATGTACTGACTGGCCGAGAAGAGGTTAACCGCAATTCCGGAAAGAACATGGGTTGTAACCAGGCCGCCAACACTGCTGACCAGTGCACCCATTTTTTCAAGCAGAACATGGAGCATCTTGGTTTTTTCCAAAATCCCACCAAAGGAAAGGGCAATAAAACCGAGGGAAATTGTCCACATCATGCTCTGCAGACCACCGCGGCTGAGCAGATCATCAAGCGCTTCCACGCCGGTAGCAGATACGTAACCGTAATTCATGAAGTTCAGCATTTCTGCCAGGCTGAATCCCTGGAAGATCATGGCAAAGGCCGCACCGATCAGGGAAGCAATAATCATTACTGCAAGACCAGGTACGCGCTTTACAGCGAGGATTACCACGATAATTGGTGGAATGAAGTTAAGTGGGCTGATCGAGAAATTCTCAGACAATCCTGTCAGAACCACGCTAATCTGTTCTGCATCAATCGTCCCTCCTGCAAACTGGAAGCCCATAATAGCGTAAATAATAAGGGATATAACCAGGGCCGGAATGGTTGTATACATCATGCTCTTAATGTGATCAAAGAGATCGGCTTCACCGACAGCGGCCCCGAGGTTGGTTGAGTCGGATAGCGGAGACATTTTATCTCCGAATATCGCTCCGGATATAACAGCCCCGGCAGTCATCGCTGCGGGAATGCCCAGGCCCATGCCGATACCCATGAAAGCAACACCGAAAGTTGCTCCCGTGGTCCAGGAGCTACCTGTAACCACTGACGCTATTGCACAAACCAGGCAAACAGTTGCCAGGAAAATCGTCGGGGTAAGAATAAGCATCCCGTAGTAAATCAGGGAAGGAATAACACCGGCCGGGATCCATGAACCGATGAGAACCCCGATCATCATCAGGATTAACATGGGCAGCATGGCAATACTGCAGCCGTATA
>SLBE01000010.1 GCA_007126465.1 Syntrophomonadaceae bacterium
AGGTAGATGATGATGTGGATCAGGCCGTCCTGCCATTTACGATCATATTCGAGGCCAAGTTTATCTAACAGGCGGAATACGGCTATATTATCGGGCAGGATATCAGCAGTGAAGGTATGCAAACCCTGGTTTTTAGCGACGGTGACCAGGTATGAGAGCAGCTCAAAACCGATGCCTTTGCTCTGGTATTCGTCACGGACAACAATTGATGTTTCTGCAGATAAATTATTCTCCCCGATGCAATACTGGGCCAGGCCGGTGACAATTTCCTGTCCCATATGCTCCTGTACTGCTACAATAGCCATTTCCCTGGTGTAGTCAATTACAACAAAGTGCTTCTGCAGTTCTTTACGCGGCAGGTAGCGACGCATCGAAAGAAAGCGCTGGTAAATGCTCTTCTCGGAAAGGGAGTAAAAGAAGTCCTTGATTAAAGGCTCATCGCTGATCTTGACCGGGCGTAAAAAGATACGGACATTATGCTTGGTGGTGCGGTAAGTTTCCAGGTGCTCGGGATATTCTCCCTGCTCACCGGAATAAAAAGCCTGGTCGCTATAAATGAGGTTCCGTTTCTTGGCCTCTTCAATCAACCAGGGCCGGAAATCGGGGTGAGCAATGCTGATAAGCGACATAGCTCTTTCCCTGATGTTTTTTCCATGCAGGTAGGCAATGCCATACTCGGTTACAACATAATGCAGGTCACCGCGGGTTAAAGTTACACCGGCCCCTTCTTTCAAGGCTGGCACTATCCGCGAATTCTCATCATTGCGGGTAGTTGATTGCATGGCCAGTATGTTTTTACCGTACGGAGCCAGAACCGCCCCACGCATAAAATTGGCCTGTCCACCGATACCGCTGTAAAAAGTGCTGCCCAGTGATTCCGACGAGGCCTGACCGCTTAAATCTATTTCCAGTGAGCTGTTGATAGCGGTCATATGATCCTGCTCGGCTATAACCAGGGGGCTGTTGGTGTAATCAATTTCTTTAAAAGAAATAGCAGGGTTATCATTAATATATTCATACGTATCCCTGCTGCCCATGCAAAAAGAGGCTACCAGTTTGCCCCTGTTCTTGACCTTCATGCTGTTGTCAATGACACCTTTTTTCATCAGGTCGATCAGTCCGTCACCAACCAGCTCCGTGTGCACACCCAGATGGCGTTTTTCACTAAGGCATGAAAGAATCCCGTTTGGCACACTTCCGTAGCCAACCTGGATCGTGTCGCCATCTTCAACAATTCTGGCTACATAATGCCCGATTTTATTAATAGTTTCAGGATCTAATTCCGGGCTATGATATTCTAAAAGGTCTTCATCGTATGGAACGAGGTGATCCAGTTCACTAATATGGATAAAAGTATCCCCGTGAACCCGGGGCATTTTTTCGTTAACCTGGGCGATAACCAGGTCGGCATTTTCGACAGCGGCCCGGGTAATATCAAGACTAATACCAAGGCTGCAGTAACCATGTTCGTCAAAAGGAGAAACCTGGACCAGGGCCACATCGACAGAAACATGACGGCGGCGGAAAAGAGCCGCCACTTCTGACAGGAAAATCGGGGTATAATCTGCCATCCCCTCGTTAACCGCTTTACGGGTATGGTGGCTGATAAAGAAGGAATTCTGACGAAAGTTCTGCTTCAGTTTTTCATCGTTGTAGGGCGCAACACCAAGGGTCCAGACATGTAGAATTTCTGCATCGAAAAAAGCCTTAGGGTTTGATTCTACATATTCAACCAGTTTCTGGACAAGGTATTGTGGTTCACCACAACCGGTGGAGATAAAAATGCGGTCTCCGGCCCGGATTTTACAGAATATTTTATTTGTATCGGCAAATTTATCAGGATATTGTTGGCGTAATTTATCGAGTGCTTTAATAACCGATCACCTCTTTTCGCTTCATTTTACCAAGCACAGGAATTATTGGCAACAAGATGCTTCACACGGGCAGGTATAAGTGAGTGTGAGTAGAATAATTATTTTAACGGAACTTTTTTCAGGAGGTAATTGAAAATGAAACTTTTTTTGGATACTGCCAATATTGATGAAATCAAGGAAGCGGTCGATTGGGGTGTTATCAGCGGAGTAACTACTAACCCCTCACTGGCAGCAAAAGAAAATCAGGATTTCATTAAGAGCCTGGTCACAATTTGTGAGATGGTTGATGGCCCGGTCAGTGCCGAAGTGATCTCACTGGAATACGAAGGTATGCTAAAAGAAGCACGTAAATTGGCCGGAGTACATAGCAATGTGGTTGTTAAGGTCCCAATCATACCTGAAGGGATGAAGGCGGTAAAAACTCTGTCTGCAGAAGGAATAAAGGTCAATGTGACCCTTGTTTTTTCAGCCAACCAGGCTTTACTGGCTGCGCGGGCAGGAGCGGCTTACATCAGTCCCTTCCTGGGCAGGCTCGATGATATTGGTCATACCGGCGTTGAACTGGTCCATGATATTGTCAATATTATTGACATGCACAACCTTGATAGCGAAGTTATTTCCGCCAGCATCCGCCATACCGAACACGTTCCGGCCGTCGCCCTGGCCGGTTCGCACATAGCCACTATGCCCTATAAAGTGCTGAAGCAAATGTTTAAACATCCCCTGACCGACAAGGGTATTGAAAGTTTTCTAAATGACTGGAAGAAGTTAAACCAGGAAATATAAATAAGTTGAATTTATCTCTGACACCTTTTCAACTTACTTAGGGGCACGGTTCGCCGTGCCTTTTATTCTTTTTCTTCCGTCTCTTTGTTCTCTTGTCCCTGATCACTTTCCACATTGCGTCCGGCTTCTCTTTCAGCCTTCTTCAGCTGATTTTCGAAATAAATGCTGCGGCTGGGGAAGGCTACGGAAACCCCTTCATCCTCAAGGATTTCCATGATCTTAAAATTAATTTCTTCCTTTACGGCCATGAATTCTCCCCAGACAATAGTGTTAGTAAAGTAATAGATGAAAATATCAAGGCTGCTGTCGTTAAACTGATCGAAGCGAACAAATATGGTATCAGGGTGAACTTCGGCGTTGTTTTCCAGGAGTTCCTGGATGCGCTCAACACAGGTCTGCAATTTTTCACGGGGGGTAGTGTAGGTGACACCGAGGTGAAAAGAAACCCTGCGCTTTTGCATCCTGGTCCAATTGGTTATCGCCTCATTAGTCATAACTGCGTTTGGAACTGTAACCAGGGCATTAGCAAAAGTGCGCACCTTGGTGCTGCGGAAAGACATTTCTTCCACTGTTCCTTCAACACTGGGTGACATAACCCAGTCTCCCACCGCGAATGGTTTGTCAAGTAAAATTATTATACCGCCAAACATATTTTTCGCGACATCCTGGGCCGCCAGGGCGAAAGCGAGACCACCAAGGCCAAGGCCGGCTATAAAGCCGCTGACAT
>SLBE01000085.1 GCA_007126465.1 Syntrophomonadaceae bacterium
ATCCCGAATCAGTGGCCAATCGTTATGCTCACCAGTTAAGCGGTGGCATGCTGCAGCGGGTTTTAATAGCGACGGCCATGTCAACGAACCCGGAATTTATGATTATGGACGAGCCGACTACTGCGCTTGATGTTACTACAGAAGCTGTTATTCTGGACTTAATTAATGAGCTGATGGAAGAGTATAACACGGCAGTTTTATTTATTACCCACAACCTGGGGGTTATTGCCAGGATCAGTGACCGGATTGGCGTGCTTTATGCCGGTGAAATCATGGAAGAGGGCGGAATTAAAGAAGTATTTAACAACAAGCTGCACCCTTATACCCGCGGACTGCTGGGCTGTGTGCCAAAAATTAATGCCAGCAAAAAGGATATCAGTTTAAGCGCAATCCCCGGTTTTATTCCGCGGCCGGACGAACTGCCTGAAGGGTGCATTTTTGGGCCGCGCTGCGAATTTGCGGAAGATGCCTGCCGGGCTGAAAGGCCGCCCCTGGTCAGTGTATCCGGCAGTCACCTATCGGCCTGCCGCCGCTGGGAAATATTAAAGGGTATGGCAGATGTAGAAGATACAATCAGGGAAGATGTTGGTGAAGAAGAGTTAGGCGAGGTTGTCCTTGAAGCCCGCAACATAAAGAAATACTTCCCCTTTAGCGGCGGCTTTGGCTCGCTCCTTAAGGGTAAAAAAGATATGGTTAAAGCTGTAGATGATATAACCGTAAGAATGCGCAGCTCATTTACGATGGGTATTGTCGGTGAGAGCGGTTGCGGTAAAACTACCCTGGCCCGCTGTATTGCCGGCCTGGAAGAAGCCACTTCCGGTGAAATAGAACTTGAAGGTAAGCACCTGGCTTACTCGGTTAACCAGAGGCCCCGTGAAATTCTAAGGAGAATCCAGATGGTATTCCAGAATCCCGATGCTTCGCTTAACCCGCAGCACCCGGCCGGTGATAGTGTGGCCAGGCCGCTCATACTCCTGCGCAACATGAATAAAAAGCAGGTGCGTGACCGTGTCGCCGAGCTCTTTGATGCGGTGAGCCTGCCGCCGGACTATATTGATCGCCTGCCCCATGAATTAAGCGGCGGGGAAAAACAGCGGGTTGCCATTGCCAGGGCCTTTGCCGCAGACCCGTCCCTGATGATCTGCGATGAACCGATTTCTTCGCTGGATGTTTCGGTGCAGGCATCATTGATGAATTTACTCTCCGAACTGCAGGATTCAAAAGGCACATCTTACCTGTTTATATCTCACGACCTGTCAGCTGTTCGCCATATTTCGGACTGGATTGCCGTGGTTTATTTAGGCAGGCTCTGGGAAATCGGACCGGCAGAGGGTGTTTTTATTCCGCCCTACCATCCGTATACGGAAGCCCTTTTATCGGCTATTCCGATTCCCGATCCGGAGATCAAGCAGGACCGGATTCGTTTAAAAGGGTCTGTGCCAAGTGCCATGAATATTCCCCCGGGCTGCCGTTTCCATACCCGCTGCCCGCGGAAAATCGGGGATATATGTGAAACTGAAGAACCGCCCTGGCAAGACTTGCCGGATGGACATAGAATATGCTGCCACATACCGCTTGATGAGTTAAAAGAACAACAGGGCGAAGGTTTACTGAAAAAAGCCGGTGTTGGGGGGGATGAGTAATGAGTGGTTACCTGGTAAAAAGAGCTGGTTTTATCCTAATTACCCTGATCCTGGCTTCGATTATTATCTTTTCTGTAACCCAGTTTCTGCCCGGAGATGTGGCCCGTATTATCCTGGGCCAGTTTGCCACTGATGTCGCGGTGGAAAACTTAAGGGAAGAGCTGGGCTTAAATGAACCGGCTTACCGGCAGTACATTAGCTGGGCCGTTAATTTTGTCCAGGGTGACTGGGGCGATTCACTGGTCAGCCGCCAGCCGGTCAGACCAATGGTTATGCAGCGGCTGGGCAATTCGGCAATGCTGGCCGGGATGGCGCTTTTAATCTATGTGCCGCTGGGCATTATTTTGGGGGTTATCGCTGCCTTAAAGCGCGATAAACTGCCAGACCAGATGATTGCCGGGGTATCAATGGCTTTTGTCGGTTTGCCGGAATTTGTGAGCGGTCTTTTGCTCATATCATTCCTGGCCATCGGGGCCGGGTGGTTTCCGGCTAATTCCTCAATTGCTCCGGAGGCCACTTTTGCGCAGTCAGTTCCGTACCTGATCCTGCCGGCAATAACGGTTAGTTTGGCCGGCCTGGGCTATATTGCCCGAATGACCCGCTCCGGGACCATAGATGTTTTAAGGACCGATTATGTGCGGGCAGCTGAACTAAAAGGTCTGCCGGGTTGGCAGGTCTTGCTCCGCCACGTTTTGCGCAATTCACTGCTGCCCACGGTAACTGTTGTAGCCATGGGGATTGGCTGGTTGATAGGCGGTTTGATTGTTACCGAGTCTGTTTATGGTTATCCCGGTCTGGGTCGCATGCTGGTTTCCGCAATCCAGCGCCAGGATCTGCCGATTATCCAGGCTGTCAGCATGATTGTTGTGGTTGTATTCAGCCTATCGAACCTGGCGGCAGATTTATTATATGGCCTGCTTAACCCGAGAATTCGGGTTGGCGGTAAGTGAGGTTTACAATATTTGCAAGCCGGACTTAAAGTTACTACTGATTTTATCAGCAATCTCTGCTGGTCGGAATTACCGGAAGGAGTACGCCGCCGGGCCAGGCTCTGCCTGCTCGATAACCTGGCGGTAACCCTGGCCGGGACAATGGTTCCGGTTAGTCGAATCGCTGCTGAATATGCCCGGGCGTCCTGGGCAGGTAACACGTCAACGATTCTAACAGGCTGCGGCAAGGCTTCAGCAGCAGGCGCTGCTTTTGCCAACGCCTGCGCCGCTAATGCCCTGGACCTGGATGACGATGCTATTTTTACCCGCGGTCACCCCGGGGCTCAGCTTTTCCCAGCAGTGCTCGCTGCAGGGGAGAAACTTGGGGCAAGCGGAAAGCAGTTGCTGGAGGCGCTGGTGATAGGTTACGAAATATCAATCCGGGTCGGGCGCTGCTGGCATGATCATCATCAGGTTTACCAGGCCTGCGGCTCCTGGGGTTCGGTCGGTTGTGCAGCGGCGGTTTCAAAACTCTTAAATCTTAACGGCGAACAGATTAAGCAGGCCCTGGGTATTGCCGAGTATCATGCACCCAATGCACCGATGATGCGTGATATTGTCAGCCCCTCCATGGTAAAACATGCCATCGGCTGGGGAGCAATGACCGGGGTTACTTCAGCCGAACTGGCATCCTGCGGATATACAGGAATGCCCTCTATCCTGGGGTTTGAACAATACAGGGAATGGGTCGATGATCTGGGTAAAGAATTCTGGATGAAAGACTGGGTGTTCTATAAAGAGTGGGCTTCCTGTGCCTGGGGACATGCCGCCGGGGTGGCAGCGCTGCAGCTGATTGATGAGTTTAATATCAATCCGGATCAAATTAGCCGGGTTAAGGTAAGAACTTTTACCGAGGCTGCAGAACTGCAGCAAACTTATCCGGCTACAACCGAGGAAGCACAGTTCAGCTTAAAATGGCCCCTGGCCTGCCTGATCATGGACCGGGAGCTGGGGCCGGAACAAATACTGGAAGAACGGTTTTCAGATCCAAACCTGCTAAAGCTGTTTGATAAGATTGAAGTGGTTTTGGATCCGGAAATCGACAAACTCTACAATGAGATGAAAGAGATGGATTTAAGGATGCACAGTGCGGTTGAAATAACTTTGATAAACGGCAACCATTATGATTCCGGTATAGTTGAGCGAAAAGCCGATTATTGGGATGAGGTGTCGCTGGAGAGCAAGTTTCACCGCCTCGCATCTTATGTATTAGAACCCGACGCTGTAAAGGATTTGGTTGAAATGATCTGGGGTTTTGACAACTTAACTGATATTCGTGAACTAACCAGGTTTTTCGAGAAGTACCTTCCAGGATGATCTTCCCAGTTTAACTTCGTTTTTTATTTATCAATTAACCTGTTTAAACTTGTTTAACTTTAGACGGAGAGTATTTTTTATTCCTGCTGAAGTAAAAAAGAGGTGAAACGTAAGATGACTTTGAAAACGCCGGAAAAAAGCACACGCCGTTATGGAAAAGCCGAGGGAACAGACTACCAGAGTCCCGAGGTCTGGTCAAAAGTAACGGGAAAAGCTGTTTATGGTATTGACCATGCTATGCCGGGCATGCTGCACGGTAAAATATTACGCAGCCCTTATCCCCATGCCCGAATCAAAAAAGTTGATACCACGGCTGCAGAAGCATTGCCGGGTGTAAGGGCGGTACTGACAGGAACGGAACTGGAAAGCAAGCCTTTCGGTATAGCGGTGGAAGATGAGCTGCCCCTGGCTGTAGATAAAGTCCGCTATATTGGCGATGAAGTTGCAGCCGTGGCGGCCGTGGATTTGCAAACTGCCGAACGGGCCATAAAAGCGATCAAGGTTGAATATGAAGAGCTGCCGGCGGTTTATGATCCTGCTGAAGCTCTGCAGGAAGGGGCCCCGCAGCTTCACGATAATTTCCCGGGGAATGTAGCCTGGGAGCGGGAGCTGGAAAGAGGCAGCAGCAGCGCTGCCTTTGCCGGGGCTGATGTAGTGGTGGAAGAAAGCTTTACTATTCCGGCTATTCATCCCGCTTATCTTGAACCGATTAGCTGTATTGCTGTAGATGACCCGTACACCGGTATTACCCTGCACACGGCCTTGCAATCGCCGGATGCAGTGCGAAAAATTGTAGCCGGGGCTTTAAATTATCCCCTGTCTAAGGTTCATGTTAACGGACCGGTAATGGGCGGTGGTTTTGGAGGCCGGGTATACGGTAACTTAAAAGTTTATATCTTGAGTGCCATGCTGGCTATAAAAAGCGGCAGGCCGGTAAAAATACAGCTGACCAGGGAAGAAGAATTCACAGCAGGCCGGCCGATGATTGCCGCGGCTATTAAGATGAAGATGGCAGTAAAGAGTGATGGCACAATATTGGGGCGCGAAGCCGATATTATTACTGATAACGGAGCTTACAGCGGACAGGCCCCCTGGGTATCCAAGACTTTATCGGAGCGTAATGATTCAGTATACCGCATCCCCGGTATCAAAACCAGGGTTCGCCTGGCCTATACCAATAAAATACCAACCGGGCAGTACCGGGCTTACGGTAACCAGGTTGCCAACTTTGCAACTGAATCACTGATTGATATGGCAGCAAAAAAGCTGGGGCTGGACCCTCTCGAAATGCGGTTAAAGAACTGTGTCCGGGAAGGTGACATTACCGTGCATGGGCTGCAGGTAGGTAAGTGCGGTCTTTCGGAATGCCTGCAGGCTGCAGCAAGAGAGATTGGCTGGGATCATAAAAAAGCAGGCCATGGCTATGGTTTAAGTGTGGCAATCCATGCTAACGGCAGCCTGGTATTTGATAAAAATTTCCGTGGGGCCTCGGCCCTGGCCCGGCTTGAACTTGATGGCAGGATAACCCTTTTTACCGGAGAGCAGGATTACGGGCAGGGAACCCATGGTGCTTTTGCCCAGATAGCTGCAAAAGCCCTGGATGTTAGACCAGCACAGATAACTGTTGAGTCAAAGGAAACGAAAACCGCCCCTTTTTCCACGGGAGCCCTGGCCATGCGCCAGACCACGGTTGGCGGGAAGGCCATCCAGCTGGCAGCGGAAGATTTGAGAGAAAAAATATTCAAAGCTGCGGCTGAACTGACCGGGGAACCTGTTACCATGAAAAATAGTGTTCTGAACACTATGTCCGGGCGGACCCTGGAGCTGGGTGAAATTGCTTACCACTATCACAATAATACCAGCGGTCTTAACCTGACCGGTGAGGGTAAGTTTGTTCCCGAAGAAAGCGACTATGATGAAAGCGGTTACGGCAATATTTCGGTAGCCTATTCTTTTGCCGCTCACGCTGTTGAACTGGAACTGGACAAAACAACGGGGGCTATAACGGTCAACCGTTTGGTTGCCGCCCATGATTCGGGGCGGATTGTCAATCATTTAACGGCTCGTGGCCAGGTTTACGGCGGGGTGGCCCAGGGTATTGGAATGAGCTGTTTTGAAGGCTGCCTTTTCGACGAAGGCCGGATGGCAAATGCAACCCTGGCCGATTATAAGATACCGACCGCCCTGGATCTGCCTGAAATTGATCCGCTTTTCATAGAAATAGAAGACCCGGTCGGGCCCTACGGCTCAAAAGGGCTCGGTGAAATAGTGATGGTGCCGGTAATCGGCGCTGTCGCCAACGCAGCCGCCGATGCAGCAGGAGTTCGGATTACCGATCTGCCGCTAACCGCTGAGAAAATATACCAGGCCATGGCCGGATGGGAGTGTGAGCAGTGAGCTATTTAATTGCTTCGAGCCTGGATGAAGTTTTAACCAGCCTGCGCGATGGCAGTGGCAAGGCCAGGGTTGTGGCCGGGGGCACAGACCTTTACCTGCAGGATTTGCCTTACGGCCTGGTTGATTTAAGCTGCTTAAAGGGAACTACTGTTATCGAGCAAGAAGATGATCTGATCAGCCTGGGATCTGCAGTAACCCATACAGCCGCTGCCTCTTCTCCACTGGTCTTGTCCCGGGCCCGGGCCCTGGCAGAAGGATGCGAGGTTATCGGTTCACCACAAATCCGCAACATTGGTACAATAGGCGGCAATGTGGTTAATGCCGCCCCTGCGGCAGATGCTGCCGTGGCCCTGGTCGGGCTTGGAGCTGAAGCAGTAATAATTGATATTGAAGGCAATATAAGGCAGGAAGCGGTGGAAAACCTCTACTGGGAATATAACCGCTCCCTGATCGATAGTACCAGGGAAGTTATGATCAGCCTGCAATTTAAACCCTGCATGGACGGAGAAGGTTCTGCTTTTACGCGCTTTGCCGCGCGCCGGGCTTTAGCGCTTCCGATGGTTAATGCTGCGGCCAGGGTTAAACTTGAAAATGGACTTGTTAAAGAAATCCGGCTGGTTGCCGCACCGGTTAATCCGGCCCCAACCCGCCTGGTTAAGACCGAGGAACTGGTTATCGGAAAGCCGGTTAATGATCAAACTATATCAATGGTTGAAAGGTCTGCAGCCGAAGAAGTAGAAGTGCGCGGCAGCCTGCTGCGCTGTTCTGCCCGTTATAGGCTGCACCTGGTTGGGGTGCTGGTATCAAGGGCCCTGAAAACAGCGGCAGAAAGAGCTATGGGCCAGGGAAAGGCTGGTGAATAACTTGAAGAAACAGGTGCTTATTTTCCAATTAAACGGTGAACCTGTTGAAATTTTTGCTGATCCGGCAGAAAGCCTCTTGACGGTTCTGCGTGAGAAACTTGGCTTATATGGAACAAAAGCCGGCTGTGGTAAAGGTGAGTGCGGGGCCTGCACGGTGCTGCTTGACGACAGGGCGGTAAATTCCTGCCTCGTTCCTGCCGGTAAAGTGCAGGGACGTAAGGTGGAAACAATTGAAAATCTCTCACAGGGTGGTAAAGTTCATATGATCCAGGAAGAATTCGTGGAAAAAGGAGCCGTGCAGTGCGGTTTTTGCAGCCCGGGCATGGTTATGTCGGCCTATGCGCTTTTAAAGGAGAACCCGCAGCCCAACCCGGAACAGGTTAAGGTGGCCATCAGTGGAAACCTTTGCCGCTGCAGCGGCTACAAGCAGATCGAAGAAGCTATCTTAAGTGCTGCGGAAAGACTGAAAAACTAATCATCCCATAATAGATTGTGGCAACCGGTGCCGTACCTGTTTTGTCACTTGATATGTTATTTGAAAAGGAGTTGAAGCAATGCACGTTAACAAGCTGGCCCAGAGTACGATGGGCCTGAATGTCATGACAGAAGATCAGGTTGAACGTATCCATCATGCCACGCTGGATATATTGCAAAGAGTCGGGGTGAAGGTTTTTGAGCCGGAAGCGCTGGATCTGTTGCACGGAGCAGGCGCGCTGGTTGACGGAAACCTGGTGAAAATTCCACCGATACTTGTTCAGCAGGCTATAGAATCGGCCCCGAAGGTTGTTCCTTTGGCTACCCGGGACGGGAAAAGGGCTATTACCATGGAAAGGGGGCGTATTTATTACGGAACCGGTTCTGAAGTACCCTTTACAATAGACTTAGACAGCGGCGAGCGGCGCAAACCGCTAAAAGAGGATATTTGCAACACGGGCCGCCTGGTGGATGCCCTGGAAAACGTAGATTTTGTGATGTCACTGGGCCTGGTGACCGATGTGCCGGTTGACGCTTCTGATGTTCACCAGTTTGAGGCGATGCTGCTTAATTCAACCAAGCCGATCTTATTTACCGCTTATAACCGCAGCGGTCTTAATGCTATCCTCGAGATGGCTGCCCTGGCCGCAGGCGGCCAGGAAAAATTGCGTGATAAACCAAGCCTGGCCCTCTATGCCGAGCCTACCTCACCACTGCTTCATTCACGTGAAGCCCTGGAAAAATTGCTGACCTGTGCAGAAGAAGGTATTCCGTTGATTTATGCTACCACTCCTATGCTCGGGGCAACCGCACCGGTAACTGTCAGCGGAGCGGCGGTAGTGGCTAATGCTGAAATCCTCTCCGGGCTGGTTATCCATCAGCTGAAAGCAAAAGGGGCCCCTTACGTTTATGGAGGTGGGATTCCGCCGATGCACATGGGCACCTCTATTTGTTCCTACGGCGGCCCTGAACGCGACCTGGGCTGCGTTACTCTTGTTAAAATGTCTCAATATTACCGGCTGCCTTCATTTACCACGGCAGGATGCACCGACGCCCAGGTTTTTGATCAGCAGGCCGGAATGGAGGCCGGTTTCAACCTGGTTGTAGCCGGTATGGCCGGGGGCAACCTGATTCATAACCTTGGTTACATGGGTGTTGGCATGACCTCCTGTTTCGAGCACCTGCTGCTCTGTAATGAAGCTGTCGGAGCGGTAAAGCACCTGTTGCGTGGGGTGGATGTGAGTGAAGAAGCCCTGGCCCTTGATTTAATTGAAAAGGTTGGTCCCGGGGGACACTACCTGGCAGAAGGACATACCATGAAGCATTTCCGCGAAGAGCTGTATTTCCCGCAGACTTTGAACCGTAAAAATTATGATGCCTGGAAACTGGACGGGTCAAAAACATTTGGCCAGGCAGCTAATGAAAGAGTAAAAGCAATTCTCAAGGAACATAAGCCGGCCGGCCTACCGCCCGAAGTAGAAAAGCAGATCAAAGCAATTTCTGCCAGACGGGACAGCGAAGTCAACTGAAAGGCCATTAAGAGCATATATTAATGGGAGGCAAAAGCATTGAGCAAAATTAACCACTTTATTAAGCGAATGGGTCTGCAAAACCTGACAGATGATCAAATGGAACAGCTGCATCTTGCCACCCTTGACACCTTAGAACAGGTAGGAGTTAAGGTTTGCGAACCTGAAGCGCTGCAGCTTCTGGGTGATGCCGGAGCCAGGATAGACAAGGACCTGGTTAAGATTCCACCCTGGATGATTCAACAGGCCTTGCAAACTGCACCATGCAAGATTGCTATTTATAACCGGAGCGGTGAACGGGCCATGAGCCTGGAAAAAGGGAAGATCTATTTTGGCACCGGGTCAGATACGCCCTGTATCATCGATATTGAAACCGGCAAAAGAAGAAAATCAATAAAGCAGGATACTATCAATGCAACTAGAATTGCTGACGCCTTGGAAAACATCGATTTTGTTATGTCCATGGCCCGGGCTTCCGATGTGCCGGGGGAACGCACCGACCGCCACCATTTTGAAGCGATGACTTTAAACAGCACCAAACCGATCATTTTTGATGCTCATGATCGGCAGGGTTTACTTGATATCATTGAAATGGGTGCACTGGTTAAGGGGGGCAAAAAGCAGCTGGTCGAAAAACCTTATATCATGCATTACACGGAACCTACTTCTCCCCTGGTCCACACAAAAAATGCCCTGGAAAAAATGATGATAGCAGCAGAAAACGGTATCCCCCTGGTTTATGCTCCGGCAGTAATGTGTGGAGCAACCGGACCGGTTACCACAGCCGGAGCGATTGTGGTTGGCAATGCTGAAATTTTGTCGGGGTTAGTTATTCATCAACTGAAAAAGAAAGGAGCTCCCTTTATTTATGGCGGAGGCACTCCACCACTTAACATGATCACCACAATCTGCTCTTACGGTGATCCGCAGGGTTTTATGGGAGCCGCTCTTTTAACCCAGCTTTCGGATTATTACAAGCTGCCATCCTTTTCTATTGCGGGCTGCACCGATGCACAGGCGTTCGATCAACAGGCTGCAATGGAATCAGGTTTTAACCTGCTCTTTGCAGCACTGGCCGGAGGTAATCTGATTCACGATATCGGCTATATCGGGGCTGGCATGACCTACAGCCTTGAGCACCTGGTGCTCTGTGATGAAGGGGCCGGGATGGCCAAGTTTATAACCCGGGGAGTTGAAATTAACCCCGAGACAATAGCCCTCGAAGTAATAGAAAAGGTCGGTCCCGGCGGGCATTTCCTGACCGAGCAGCACACCATGGATCATTTTCGCAGCCACATGCATTTTACCAGGCTTTTTAACCGTAACACTTATGATAACTGGCAGGCTGCCGGGGCAAAAACATTTGGTGACAGCGCCAATGACCTGATAAAAGAGATCCTGCACTGGCATGAAGTACCGCCCCTTGATCCCGCAGTAGAGAAAGCGGTAAAAGAGCTGGCAGCAGGTGAAAAAGTTGAAAGGTAACTGGCCTGATTACAATTAAGTTGTTATAATAGGATAATATAACTTTAGAGTCGTTCTTATGGAGTTGTCTTTTAGAGTTGCAGCAAACTAATTAATTAAACCGTTTTCCAGAAGGAGATTTTAAAAGATGCTAAAAGAACTTTCTGTTGAAGTATTTGTGCGTGAGGTTGCTTCTTCATCACCCGCACCCGGAGGAGGCAGCGTTGCAGCGTTAGCTGGAGCCCAGGGAGCAAGCCTTCTTTCTATGTACTGCAATCTCAGTCAGAACCGTGAAAAGCTTGGTGAGGTTGTGGATGAGCTGCAGGAAAAAGGAGAAGAAGCAAGGTTTCTTAAAACAAAACTGATCGAAGCAATTGATGAAGATACCCTGGCTTTTAACCAGGTGATGGATGCTTACCGTCTGCCAAAAGAAAGTGATGATGAGAAAGCAGCCCGCAAAGAGGCAATCCAGAAAGCAGGAATTAATGCAGCAGAAATACCCCTGCATACCGCCCGGGGCAGTTTACGGGTTCTTTCGCTGGTTAGTGAAGTAGCAGGCAAGGGCAATCCAATGGCCATAACTGATCTTGGGGTTGCTAACCTGCAGGCTTTTTCCGGGGTAACCGGGGCTTGTTACAACGTGAAAATCAACCTTGATATGATCAAAGACCAGGAAAAGGTCACCGAATTTGAAGAAGAGATTAATGCAATTATGAAAGAAGCGGAAGGATTATTTAATAATAATCGCAAACAGATAGAAGAAAAGGTCTAAGCATAGACAAATTGTTTCTGAAAGGGTGTTTTGATGTCTGATCTTTACAGTCAGATTGACAATTCTTCTCTGCTAATGTTTCTTTTTTATCCCCAGAAACGTCACGGCAGACCTCCCCGCGGGGCATTTGATCTGGAAGTGCCTGTTGCCGGCGGGGTAACTATAACCTGCCGGGCTTATCCCGGCGAAGAAGGAAAACCGTGGCTGCTTTATTTTCACGGTAACGGGGAAGTTGTCAGCGACTATGATGGGATTGCCCCCATGTATAATGAAAGAGGTTTAAACCTGCTGGTGGCTGACTACCGTGGTTACGGTGCCAGCACCGGTAAGCCGACTTTTAAAGATATGGTTAGTGATGCCAGAGTAATTTTCGATCATGTCACTGCAGAAGAAAGTGAAATTGGTGCCGGGCAGGCCTGGTATGTAATGGGCCGGTCACTTGGCAGCATTTCTGCCCTGGAGCTGGCAGCTAACTGTGCAGAACAGGTTAAAGGAATAATTATAGAGAGCGGTTTTATCAGTGTGGCCGGCTTGATTCGCCACCTTGGCCTGCCTTCACCCGGGGATCTTTCACCCCTGGAAGAAGAATACCGACGTCTGACCGCCAATATCGAGCTGCCCGCCCTGATAATTCACGGCCAGCATGATCGCCTGGTTCCACTTACCCAGGGTAAAGAGTTATATGATAGTCTCGGTTCAGATCAAAAAGAACTGGTAGTTATTCCCGGAGCTGACCATAACGATATTATGTTTGTCAACCAGGAAAAGTACATAGACGCAATTGATAACTTTACTTCCGGCAGGTAAAACATTTTGGCAAGGGGGAAATCTTGAATGCTGATTAAAGATATTATGACCAAAGATGTTATAACTGTGTTAACAGGTGATTCAGTGGAAAAGTGTGCAAAGTTATTACAGGAAAATGATATAAGTGGTCTGCCGGTAATCGACGAAGAAGATCATGTGGTAGGTATTGTTACCGAGGGTGATTTGATCAGGCGGGCTTCGAGGA
>SLBE01000131.1 GCA_007126465.1 Syntrophomonadaceae bacterium
CGCCACCGACGATCTCGGAGATCTCGGTGGTGATCTGCTCCTGGCGGGCCTGGTTCATGATGCGCGACAGGTTGGCGGCGACCTCCTTGGCGTTGTCGGTGGCCGCCTTCATGGCGCGCTGTCGGTTGGCGTGCTCGGAGGCCGAGGACTCGAGCAGCCCGTGGAAGACCTTCGCCTCCACGTAGCGCGGGATCAGGGTGTTCAGCAGCTCGTCCTGGGCCGGCTCGAAGATGAACTCCGGGTCGATCTCCCGGCCGCCCTCGAACTCGGTGGGCTTGACCGGCAGCAGCTCCATACGGACCGGGACCTGGGTCAGTGAGCTCTTGAAGTCGGTGTAGACCAACCACACCCGGTCGAGCTCGGCGTGCCGGTACCGCGCCATCATGGTCTCGGCGATGTCGCCGGCTTCGTCGATGTGAGGGGTGTCGGCGACGCCTTCCCAGACCTGCAGGGCGCGACGGCCGCGGTAGGCGAAGTAGCCGGCCCCCTTCTTGCCGACCACGTACAGGTCGACGGTGCGGCCCTTGCCCTCCTCCTCGGCGATGGTGCGCTCCGCGACCTTGAGCACGTTGGCGTTGTAGGCACCGGCGAGCCCGCGGTCGGAGGTGTTGACGAGCACGGCGACCCGCTGGATGTCGCGCTGGACCAGGAGAGGATGGGAGCGGACCTCGTTCGAGACGGCCAGACCACGGATGATGTCGTGGATGCCCTCGGCGTAGGGGCGGGCAGCCCGCACCCGGCCCTTGGCCTTCAGGATGCGCGACGCCGCGATCATCTCCATCGCGCGCGTGATCTTCTGCGTGCTCTGGACGGACTTGATCCGCCGCTTCAGCTGCCGGATCTGGCCGCTACCTGCCACCTGAGCCTCCTCGCGAGCCGTTGGCCGCCCGCTCGGGCACGGGGAGCACCGGGGCGCTCCCGTGCCGGTCGGTCACTCGACGCGCTCGCTGCTGGCCGCCATGGCGTCCCAGCCCTCGTCCTCATCCTCCACCTCGACGACCTCCGACGGCACGAAACCGGCGGCGAAGTCGTCGATCGCGGAGCGCAGTTGCGCGTCGAGCTCGTCGGAGAGCTTCTCGGTCGACAGCTGCTCCAGCAGGCCGGTGTGGCGGTCACGGAGGAAGGTGTGCAGCTCCGACTCGAACCGGCCCACGTCCACCACCGGCAGCTCGTCGAGCACACCCGAGGTGACGGCCACGACCGAGGCGACCTGCAGCTCCACGGGCAGCGGCTCGTACTGCGGCTGCTTGAGGATCTCCACCACCCGCTGCCCCCGGGCGATCTGCTGCTGCGAGGCCTTGTCGAGATCGGAACCGAACTGCGCGAAGGCCTCGAGCTCGCGGTACTGCGCCAGCTCGAGCCGCACGGTCCCCGACACCTTCTTCATCGCCGGGCGCTGCGCGGCGCCACCCACCCGGGACACCGAGATCCCGGCGTTCATGGCCGGACGCACGCCCTGGTAGAACAGGTCGGTCTCCAGGAAGATCTGTCCGTCGGTGATGGAGATGACGTTGGTGGGGATGAAGGCGGAGACGTCGTTGGCCTTGGTCTCCACGATGGGCAGGGCGGTCATCGACCCGCCTCCGAGCTCATCGTTGAGCTTGGCGGCCCGCTCCAGCAGACGGGAGTGGAGGTAGAAGACGTCACCGGGGTAGGCCTCACGGCCGGGGGGACGACGCAGCAGCAGCGACAGCTGGCGGTAGGCATCGGCCTGCTTGGAGAGGTCGTCGTAGATGATCAGCGCGTGCTCGCCCTTGTACATCCAGTTCGCGCCGATCGCGGCACCGGAGTAGGGGGCGATGTACTGGAACGGGGCGGGGTCGGAGGCCGGCGCGGAGACGACGGTGGTGTACTCCATCGCGCCGTACTTCTCGAGGGTCGCGACGACCTGGGCGATCGTGGAGCCCTTCTGGCCGATACCGACGTAGATGCACCTGACAGCCTCGTCGGTACCCCAGAGCTGCTTCTGGTTGATGATCGTGTCCATCGCGATCGCGGTCTTGCCGGTCTGGCGGTCGCCGATGATCAGCTCGCGCTGCCCGCGACCGATCGGCGTCATGACGTCGATGACCTTGATGCCCGTCTGCATCGGCTCGTTGACGGGCTGGCGATCCACGACGCCGGGCGCCTGCACCTCGAGCGCGCGTTGGCCGTCGATCTTGCCCTGCTCGAGGGGGCCCTTGCCGTCGATCGGTCGCCCGAGGGGGTCGACGACGCGGCCGAGCAGGGCGTCACCGACGGGCACCGAGAGGACCCGCTCGGTCCGGCGGACGGTCTGCCCCTCGTGGATGCGCGAGGAGCCGGCGAACACCGCGGCACCGATGGTGCGCTCGTCCAGGTTCATCGCCATACCGAAGACCCCGTCACCGAAGTCCAGCAGCTCGTTGGCGAGCGCCCCGGGCAGCCCGGAGATGTTGGCGATGCCGTCGCCGGTGTTGATCACCCGGCCGACCTGCTCAGCGCTCAGCCCGGGCTCGTAGCCCTCGAGCATGCGACGCACGGCGTCGGAGATGTCCTCCGAGCGGAACTCGAGTTCAGCCATCGTTTCGTTCCTCGTCCTCGCCCACCTGTGGGGCCGTGATGTGACGGTGCAGGATGCCGTGCCGGGTCACAACCCGATCCGGGTCCGCAGATCGGACATGCGCTTCAGCAGGGACCCGTCGATGACGGTGTCGCCGACGGTCGCCCGGACCCCACCGACGACCGTCTCGTCGACCGAGAACCGCACGTCGAGCTCATGCCCGGTGGCGCGCTCCAGCGCGTCGATGAGCGCGGCACGCCGGCGCTCGTCCAGCGGTACCGCGGAGGTGACCTCCGCGGTGACCCGACCGGAGGCGACGAGCTCGGCCATCGCCGCGACGATGTCGTTGAGCTCGCCCACCCGCTCCGCGGCCAACACCATCGCGAGCACGGTACGGGTCGCCGGATGTGCTGCCGACAGCAACCCGCCGTCGACGGCTGCCAGCCGCCGCCCGAGCGGGAGCTGCTGGTCGGTCAGCACCGTACGGAGCTCGTCGTTGGTCTCGATCGCGTGGGCGACCGCTGCGAGCTCACGCTCGACCACCTCGACCGCACCCTCGCCCTCGGCGACGGTCAGCGCGGCCCTGGCATAGGCGCGGTAGGGGTCCTCGTTCACGTCAGACCTCAGTTCTGGCTCGACAGTTGGTCGATGTACTCATCGACCAGCGCTTCGTGGGTCGACGCATCGAGCTCGCGCTCGACGATGCGCGACGCCAGCTCGACCGACAGCGCCCCGACCTGGCCGCGCAGCTCGGAGAGCACGCGGTCGCGCTCAGAGGCCACCGAGGATTGGGCCCGCTCGATGATCTGCGCGGCCTCGGCCTCGGCCCTGGACCGGGCCTCGTTGCGCAGGTCGTCGGC
>SLBE01000243.1 GCA_007126465.1 Syntrophomonadaceae bacterium
TCATCATATTGATCGGGGTAATTTTGCCTGAGCATGTAATCGTAGTTTAGTTCCAGCACTGATGATATAAGGTGCGGCACACTCTCTTCCCTGTTCTTGTAAACTGCTCCCAGTGTAACCAATAAATTTTCCCACCCCTTTTTACCGCGTGACGGGCTTTCCTTGCCTTCAAGGGCTGCCAAAAGAGGATTCTCATAATCTTTCAGTTTAACCCAGAGTTTGTCAAAGCCGGCCGGGCCTAACCCCTGCTGCAATAGTGCAATGCGTCTCCAGGAATTCTCGTCACTGGGGTTATAAATTACTTTCAGGTAGGCCAGGAGATCTTTTATATGCGCTTTCTGAAAAAACTTAACTCCACCGTAAGTCTTATAACTGATACCTTTTCGGGATAATGCGAATTCTACTTCCGGGGTCAGGTAAGAGCTGCGATACAGCACAGCAATTTCATTCAAAGAGACACCATTATTCTGCAGTTCCCAGATACTTTGCAGGACAAAAGAAGCCTCCTGACGCGCATCAAATACTTTTGCCACAGCGGGCTTGGCACATGATGGATTGTTCGAAAATAGCTCTTTATGCAGCTGCTGCCGGTTATGCCTGATTGAACAGTTGGCCAGTTCGACAATTTCCGGGGAGCTGCGGTAGTTTTGCTCCATCCGCACAACCTGGCAGAGAGAGTAACGTTCCGGGAATGATAAAATATTGCCGATATCAGCATAACGAAAAGCGTAAATCGACTGGGCATCATCTCCGACAACACAGATCGAAGCCGAGCCGGCAAAGAGGTCTATCAACCGGGCCTGAATAACATTTGTGTCCTGAAATTCATCTACCAGGATATGCTTAAAGCGCCTGCGATATTGTTCCGCCACCTGGGAGTTATTTTCAAATAGATCAAGCCAGCAGAGCAGAAGATCATCAAAATCAAAGGCATTGCTTTCCTGTTTCCTTTTCTCGTAAAGCTCTGCTGCGTTTTTTACCACATCAAGGTATTCAAGACGGTAAGGGTAATCCTCTTCCATCACATCTTGTACGGGCATGTCTGAATTCCGGGACTGGCTGATTATTCTACCCAGTAAGCTGCGTTTAATAATTAGCTTCCTGTCCTCATCGTCTATGGACATATCAGAGAGGATCTGTTTTAACTGGATCCTGGTATCATCCTCATCAAAGATAGTAAAGTTTGGTGTCCTGCCAACCAGGCCAGCGTGCTTTCTTAAAATACGGGCCCCAATACTGTGAAAAGTGCCGGCCCACAGGTTATAGGGCAGATAGCCAAGCAGCCCTTCCAGGCGCCCTTTCATTTCACCGGCAGCCTTGTTGGTAAATGTTAATAGAAGCAGCTGCTCCGGTTGAACTCCGCTTTTGACTAAATGTGCAGCCCTGTAAATCAGGGCTCTCGTTTTCCCTGAACCCGGACCGGCCAACCCAAGCAGGGCAGGATCCTCACTGGTCGCAAATTCAAACTGAGCCGGGTTCAGCTCATGTTTAAGTAATTCAATCCATTCCGGTTCTGAAGAAAAATGTCTGCTGTGAATATTATCGCTGCTCAATTATCCAGATTCCTTTCTATACTTTAGTATTGAGCGAATCATAACATATTTTTAAGACTATAACCACCAATTTAATACCTCTGTTTACTGGACAAGCAGCATTGATTGGGATAAGATTATTGATGATAATCAATGCTGCCTTTTACTGCATAATACTCTTTTTAGGGTGACGCCATTGCTAAATGATGTAAAAGAAATATTGCTGGAAGTGGTCCAGGCCATTGTGCCGATTGTCATAGTTATATCCCTGATCCAGTTTTTTGTTATTCGTACCCCGATTGAGTTGTTCTGGCAGTTTATGGTCGGAGCCCTCATGGTTACCGCCGGGCTTTTTCTATTCCTGGTTGGTGTCAGGGTCAGTCTTTTACCAATCGGCGAGCTGATCGGTTCAGAAGTTACTTCCCGCGGTTCGGTAGCTGCACTGCTGGCTGCTGCTTTTGTTTTCGGCTTTATTATAACCGTGGCCGAACCCGATGTCAGGGTGCTGGCTCACCAGGTTGATATCGCTTCACGCGGAGCAATTGAATCAAATATCCTGATCCTGGCCGTTGCGCTCGGTGTTGGTTTCTTTGTCTCCATTGCTATTTTAAGAATTCTTCTCGGTATCCCTATTTTTTACTTCTTAACTGCCGGTTATGTTATGATCGTTGCTCTCTCATTTTTTACGCCACCTGATTTTGTGGCAATTTCTTTTGATGCCGGTGGTGTTACTACCGGGCCAATGGCTGTGCCATTTATTCTTGCTCTCGGGGTCGGAGCCACCTCAGTGCTGGGAGGCAAATCAACTGTTGCCGATACTTTCGGCTTAATCGGTCTTGCCTCGATCGGGCCGGTTCTCGGCGTGATGATCCTGGGGGTGATCTTCGGGTGAGCCTCGATTTTATTTTATACGGCTTTGATGAAGTGATATCGGAAGTACTTACAGCGATGAGCCCGATCCTGGTCCTGTTTCTATTATTCTTACTAGTTTTTAAACTGCCAAAAAAAATGCTGCTGACCCTGCTCCAGGGTGTAATTTTTGCCTTCCTTGGCCTGACCCTTTTTTTGCAGGGCGTTCATGTCGGTTTTTTACCGGTGGGCAATGAAATGGGAGCCATCATTGGCGGGATGTCACACCGCTGGATCCTGATTCCGCTGGGCTTTATCTTAGGATTCGTGGCCACCCTGGCCGAACCTGCTGTCCGTATTTTATGTAACCAGGTTGAAAAAACATCGAGTGGTTCAATTAGAAGCAACACGATCTTATTTACTCTTTGTCTTGCCGTCGGAATATTTATCGCTATCGGTATGACCAGGGTTGTTTACGGTATACCCTTTTATTTTATCATTATCCCGGGTTACCTGCTTGCAATAATCCTAATGATTTTTTCCAAGCCGTCATTTACCGCTATTGCTTTTGACTCGGGAGGGGTAGCAACGGGTCCGATGACAGTAACTTTTATCATGGCCATGGCTGTCGGAGCAGCAGATATTATGGAAGGGCGAGATGCGGTTGTAGACGGTTTCGGCCTGATTGCCCTGGTTGCATTAGCCCCGATCATTATGGTAATGTTACTGGGATTCCTCTTTCCTGATGATGCTGAAGTTGAAGATGACGATAGCGAAGTTGACGTTGAAGAAATGATCAAAAAAACCAGAGAAACAGAAGATGAACCATGGTCACCTGATCCTCCCGAAGAAACAGAACTAGAAGAAGCCGATCAGGAAGAGTTAGAGTTTGAAAATCCCGGGGCAGATCGGGAACCGGATAGTATAAATGACAACGGGGAGGCTTTTGACGATGACGTCAATTCCAAATCATGATTTAATTGTAACAATCA
>SLBE01000121.1 GCA_007126465.1 Syntrophomonadaceae bacterium
CGCAGCAATAATCAAATTCAAGACCCTGGCCGATGCGGTTGGGGCCGCTGCCCAGGATCATAACTTTCTCTTTTCTCCTGCTGCCGCCGGAAACAGGAACCTCTTCAGTTAGCTCGAAAGCGCCGCGCTCGTAGGTTGAGTAAAAATAGGGTGTATAAGCCTTAAATTCCCCGGCACAGGTATCAACTCTCCGGTAGATCGGCTCCACCGAGTTTTCAAGACGAGACCGGCGAATTTCACTTTCAGGAGAGCTTCTCAACCGGGCAATTAAGGCATCTGAAAAACCTGAGGTTTTAGCCCGCCAGAGCAAGTCTTGATCCAGATCGCCGGCAGTAGATATCTTAATCTCCATATTAACCAGTTCTTCCAGCTGGTCTATAAACCAGCCATCTATACCGGTCAGGCTGCAAATCCGATCGGGGCTAAATCCTGCACGCAAAGCAGCAGCAATGTGAAATATTCTTTCCGGAACCGGTTTCGGCAGTAATTTTTCCAGGTAAGTAGTCCGATCAGAAATCCCCGCAGGAAATATATCATGAAGCAGCCCGTCATAATTTTGTTCCAGGGAACGCAGCGCTTTTTGCAGGGCTTCTTTAAAGGTGCGGCCGATACTCATTACTTCGCCCACCGATTTCATGTGAGTAGTTAACGCCTGGTCAACGCCCGGAAACTTGGCAAAATCCCAGCGTGGAATTTTAACAACACAGTAATCCAGTGCCGGCTCAAATGAAGCCGGTGTTTCCCTGGTAATATCATTGGTCAGCTCATCCAAAGTGTAGCCTACTGCCAGCTTGGCCGCTATCTTGGCAATGGGGAAACCGGTGGCCTTTGAAGCCAGGGCCGATGAACGTGAAACCCGGGGGTTCATTTCTACCACGATCATCCTGCCGCTGACCGGGTCAACAGCATACTGGATGTTACATCCACCGGTCTCCACTCCAATTTCCCGGAGGGCTTGAATAGAAGCATTGCGCATCACCTGGTATTCTTTATCGCTTAAAGTCTGGACCGGGGCAACAGTTATGCTTTCACCGGTATGGACTCCCATCGGATCGAGATTCTCAATTGAACAAACTATAACCACGTTATCATTACAGTCCCGCATAACTTCAAGCTCGTATTCTTTCCAGCCGATCAGGGCTTCCTCCACCAGGACCTGTTTTATAGGGCTTCGCTCCAGACCGGCTGCTACCATCGTTTCCAGTTGAGATTTGTTATAAGCGATACCGCCACCGGCCCCTCCCAGGGTAAAAGAAGGCCTGATTACCAGGGGGTAACCCTTAACATCGGCAAATGTCAGCGCTTCAGCCAGGCTCCCCAAATGGCTGCTTTCGGCCGAATCAAGGCCGATACGGGTCATAATTTCTTTAAATAGTTCCCTGTTTTCTGCCCTTTTTATCACTTCAGCTTTAGCACCAATCAGCTCGACATTATTACGATCGAGAAAACCGCTGTCAGCCAATTCTACGGCAATATTCAGGGCAGTCTGCCCGCCCAGAGTGGGCAGCAGGGCCTGCGGGCGCTCTTTTTTAACCACTTTCTCAACCGTTTCCACTGTAAGCGGTTCAATATAAGTTTGATCGGCCATGGCCGGGTCGGTCATAATGGTGGCAGGATTGCTGTTGATCAGCACTACCAGGTATCCTTCTTCCTTCAGGGCCCGGCAGGCCTGGGTTCCGGAATAGTCAAATTCGCAGGCCTGTCCAATTACAATCGGGCCTGAACCGATCAGCATAATCTTCTTTAAATCTTTTCTTTTAGGCATCCTGTTCAGTCCCCCTTTTTCGTGTTTCTTCAATCATCTTCATAAACTTGTCAAAAAGGCAGACTGAATCGTGCGGACCGGGGGCAGCTTCGGGGTGGTACTGCACTGAAAAGCACTTCAGGTTATGGTTTTCCAGGCCTTCCAGGGTCCCGTCATTTAAATTTATATGGGTAGGTATTGTCTCCACAGTTTTTTCATCATGCCGAACACAATAGCCATGGTTTTGCGAGGTGATCTGCACCTTCCCGGTTGCCAGGTCTTTTACCGGATGGTTACCGCCGCGATGACCGAAGGTGAGTTTAAAGGTGGAAAAACCGAGAACGAGCGCCAGGAGTTGATGACCGAGACATATACCAAAAATGGGTACCCGGCCTAAAAGGCTTTTTATTTCCGGCACGACAGCAAGTTGATCAACCGGGTCGCCGGGCCCGTTGGAAAGCAGCACTCCGTCCGGCTGCAAGGCCATTACTTCTGCAGCGGCAGTGTGGTGAGGCACAACTGTTACCCGGCAGCCCACTTCAGCAAGGCGGCGCAGAATACTGTATTTAACTCCAAAATCATAGACCACAACATGATAACCCCTCTGACTACTATTCCAACAATATAATTTGTCACAAGAGACTTCCGCCACCAGGTCACGGTCGCATTTTTCTTTTGCAGCAATTACTTTAGTTAAAAGAACCTGAGGATCACTTTCCAGGGTGGATATGGCCCCGAACATTGTCCCTGCGCTGCGCAGGTGAAGGGTCAGAGAGCGGGTATCTATGCCTTCAGCGCCGATAATATTGTTACGGTTAAGATAACTATCCAGTGCTTCTGTTGCTCTCCGGTTTCGCGGTCGCCGGCAATTTTCCCTAACTAAAAAGCCGTCCACTGTGGGCCCGGCTGATTCAACATCATCTTCATTAACTCCATAGTTACCGACAAGGGGGCAGGTTAAAGTCAGGATCTGCCCCCGGTAGGAGGGGTCGGTAACCATCTCCTGGTAACCTGTCATTGAAGTATTAAAAACCACTTCACCGAATACTTCGCCCTTTCCCGAAAAAACTTCGCCCCGCAGGCTGAAACCGTCTTCCAAAACCAGTAGCGCTTGCAAAGAATTCCTCCTTTTGTTGCATCAGAACCGAAGAAATGATAGAGGGCTCCAAGGCATTTTTACAATTATAATGACATCACATACAAAATGCAAGCAATTTTGATAACTTTAGTTAAACTTTTTCAGGTAAGAGGCTACCCGCTCCAATATCTCATCCCTGCATCCTCCTTCTTCGACCAGCCTGACAATAGCGCTGCCAATTATGACGGCATCAGCATCATCACCAAGGGAACTGACCTGTTCAGGGCAAGAGATGCCGAAACCGAGGGCCAGTGGCAGGTCAGTTTCAGAACGAACCCTGGAAAGCAGTTCATATCCCGAAACGGGCAAATCATTTCTTGCTCCGGTCACCCCGGATACTGATACGCAGTATATAAAACCGCCGGCATTTTTAACAGCTTCTTTAATACGACCCGGCGAACTGGTCGGAGCAAGCAGTTGAATTAAGTGCAGGCCCGACTGCTGCAGCATTTCTCTTAGAGCTTCACTTTCTTCCAGGGGCA
>SLBE01000076.1 GCA_007126465.1 Syntrophomonadaceae bacterium
CTGCTTCGAGGGTTCGAATCCCTCTCTCTCCGCCACATGCGCCCGTAGCTCAGCCCGGATAGAGTAACTGACTACGAATCAGGAGGTCGCAGGTTCAAATCCTGCCGGGCGCACCAGAAAATAAAGGTCTTGTGGATGTTATATATCCCAAGACCTTTTTTATGTACAGAAGATAGTCAATTCTAATCACAATGGTTTATCTAATTGACCGACTTAAAGTAATGAATTATAATCAGTAACACAATGAATATTATAAGTAACACAAGTTCTGCTTGTCTGGTTATTTCGTGTTATGCTAAAGGGGCAAATTTGGTGTGGACAAATATTAACAGGGGGTAGAGCAAATGAAAGTCTGTTATGTTAAAATCCTGACGTTCTTTTTTATTTTCGGTTTGATCTTTGCCGGCTGCAGTCCTGACCAGGCTGAAAATGATGACGTGAGTGAGCCGGCTGAAGTGGAAGATCCGGAGCAGGTTGAAGATGAACCGGACGATGGTTACTTCATTGTTACTGATATGGCTGGCCGGGAAGTCGAGGTTCCATTTAATATTAGCAGGGTTTCCACTCTTTGCGGATGCGCTCATCGTTTTTTGGTCCACCTGGAAGCATCGGAAATGATTACGGGGGTCAGGGAGAGTGAAAAAAGGGAGCCTCTGCGATCACCCTGGAACCTGGCCATGGTCCCTGAAATATTTGACGTTCCGGTAGTAAGCGGGGAAGATGCGGAAACTATTATCATTGTTGAACCCGAGTTAATGGTAGCTACCCAGACCGCTGACGGTTTTGACTTTGTTGAGCATGAAGACCTGGCAGATAAGGTTGGTGTGCCGCTTCTGATCCTGAGGCCTTATGTCAGCTTTTCCGCCCATAAGAATAACGTTTTGGAATCGTACAGGATTCTGGGTGAAGCCATCGGGCGGGAAGCCCGGGCCGAAGAACTCGTTTCCGGTATTGAGGACATTATCGAAGATCTTAATGTTAGAACTGCTTCTATCCCGGAGGAGGAAAAACCTTCGGTTTATGTCGGCGGAAAGGCCTGGGCCGGTTCGATGGGGCTTACTTCAACTTCTTCGATGTATACTGCTTTTGATTTTATCAATGCAAATAATGTGGCGGCTGAAGTGGGCGAAGAGAATGCTTTTATCGACAGTGAAGCGCTGCTCAGCTGGGACCCCGATTATATCTTTCTTGAATCAACCGGATTTGATCAGGCCTTTGAAGAGCTGCAGGAGACTAAATTTGAAACACTTTCCGCGGTTCAGAATGATAATGTATACCGGATTCACCCCAAAATATGGACCAACACCAACCATGAAACTGTGCTGGTGAATGCTTACTATATAGGGTCAGTTATCTACACCGAGCAGTTTGCCGACATTGACTTCGCTGAAGCGGCTGATCGAGTCTATACTCTTTTCCTGGGAAAATCTGTCCTGGAAGATATGATCGAAGTGCACGGAAATTATGAGCAGGTAACGCTTGAATAAATACTCGGAGGGCAGCTAGAAACTCTTATGCCATGTCAGAACTAAGCATTTTAGAACAGTATAAGAAGAGCATTGTTTTTAAAATACTGCTGGGCGTTATGCTTTTCGCCCTGCTGGTTGTTGCTTCCTTATATGCCCTGGCTGTCGGCTCATACAACCTGCCTGTAGCTGAAGTAGCCGGAATCCTGTTTTTGGGGGATGCGGATGCCACAGCATTTAATGTGATCTGGAACATCCGCATCCCGCGTATTTTAACCGCGATTGCTGCAGGTGCCGGCCTGTCGGTAGCAGGAGCAGCCATGCAAAGTATTCTCAGAAATCCTCTTGGCTCTCCTTTCACCCTGGGCATTTCCAGCGCAGCCGCTTTTGGCGCCGCCGTAGCTCTCGGGGTTCTCGGGGCCGGAGAAATGACTTCAAGCGCAACTGAAGCGTCGATAATGGTCAATAACCCGTACCTTGTAACTATCTGCGCATTTATTAGTTCACTTGTTGCGACGGCAGTTATCCTGGTCCTGGCCCGGGTAAGGGGAGCTGCGCCGGAGACCATGATCCTGACCGGGGTTGCCCTGGGATCACTTTTTACAGCCGGCACAACTTTCATCCAATATTTTTCCGATCATGTCCGGATAGCGGCAATTGTCTTCTGGACTTTTGGCGATGTCGGCAAGACCGGCTGGAGCGATCTTGTTGTTATCTCAGCTGTAACCGTCCCTGCCGTGGCTTATTTTATTTTTAACAGCTGGAACTACAATACCTTCAAAGCCGGTGACGAAACGGCAAAAAGCCTCGGTGTTAACGTGGGTAGGGTCAGGTTTTTCGGAATGCTTGTCTCTTCTCTCCTGACAGCGGTAATTGTTTCTTTTATCGGGATTATCGGCTTCGTCGGCCTGGTAATTCCGCATATCATCAGGCGGCTGGCGGGTGGCAATGAAATATACCTGATTCCTCTTTCCGCAATAGCAGGAGGTCTGCTGCTGCTCGGAGCGGATACGGTGGCCAGGACTGTTATCGCCCCCGTGGTCCTCCCGGTCGGTATCCTGACATCTTTCCTGGGCGCGCCTCTTTTTATATACCTTGTTATCAAGGGGAGGAATTACTGGTGAAAATAACAGTAAATGGCCTTTCTTTCAGTTATAACAGCAGACCGGTTTTAAAGAATATCGAGCTGGAGCTGAATGCTGGAGAAATTTTGGGGGTTATCGGGCCAAACGGCTCGGGGAAGAGCACTCTTTTAAAGTGCATCGATAAGATTTTAAAGCCCGAAGGCAGCTGTATTTTCCTTGACGGCAAGGAGATCGGCAGCTTTTCTATGGTTGATCTGGCCCGCCTAATCGGTTATGTGCCCCAGCAGGAGGATACCAGGTTTCCGATAAAAGTGTTTGATGCTATCCTGATGGGCAGGAAGCCGTTTTTAAGCTGGAAGCCGTCGCAGGCAGATTTTGATAAAGTATCGGAAATTATTAAAGTTCTAAAGCTGGAAGCTATTGCTTTGCGGGATATCGGCTCAATAAGCGGTGGTGAAAGGCAGAAAGTAATTATTGCCCGGGCGATTGCCCAGGAGCCGGATCTGCTCCTGCTTGATGAACCTACCAGCAACCTTGATTTGAGGCATCAGCTCGAAGTTATGGATATAGTCGAAGCCATGGCCGGCAAGGGGACATCTTCCATTGTTGCCGTCCACGATTTAAACCTGGCGTCCAGGTACTGCCACAAGCTGCTGCTGCTCCGGGAAGGGGCTGTCTATGCGGCCGGAGGGCAGGAAGTCCTGCAGCCGGAGAACATTGAACCGGTCTACCAGGTTAAGATAAAGACGTATGAAAACGACGGGTGGACGGTGATCCTTGCCGACCGTGC
>SLBE01000172.1 GCA_007126465.1 Syntrophomonadaceae bacterium
CGTGGATGCCTTTTAGCAGTAAATCTAAGGCCAGGTTTCCAAATGCCATCGGCACGATTGAATCTATGGCGTCGGGTTCGCCACCCCGGACCATGTAACCAAGTTTCTGCTCTACTATATTGATTTTACGTCCATTGTTAAAGCGGGGGACGGTATCTTTCACGGCAGCTGCTACCAGTTCACCAATTCCACCCAGCTTGGCATGCCCGTAAGCATCTGTTTCCATGCAGGCATAGATTCTCTCGCCGCCTTTATACATGGCTCCTTCTGAGACCAGGGTGACCGAGTAATTGCTGGGGTTTTTCCTGCGGTCGTAAACCATCAGTTCAGTCAGGTGATCAATGTCAAACTTGTATTCCGGGATCACGCAGCGGTTAGCAGCACCGGCCATTGTGGGCAGCATGGCTGTAAAGCCTGCATAGCGGCCAAAAACCTCAATAATCAACAGGCGCTCATGTGAACCGGCAATGGTACGCAGGTTGTTAGTTAAAGAAATTGTCCGGGTTACGCAGGTGCTGAAACCGATACAGTAATCAGTTCCGGGCACATCATTGTCCATTGTTTTCGGTAGGGCTATAACTTTTACCCCTTCCTTGTAAAGACGAACTCCGTAACTTAAAGTGTCGTCTCCGCCAATCGGGATAAGAAAATCGATATTCAGATAATCAATATTTTTCAGGATTTCGGGAGTAAGGTCATTTATTTCATCTGCATATTTATCCTGGTACATTTCCGGAACTTCATCTTTTTTAATTTTTGAAGGATTCGTCCGTGAAGTATGTAGAAAAGTTCCGCCCGTCCGGGCCGCTCGGTTCACTACATCTTCCGTCAGGTATTGATAGTTATCGCTGTTGTCCGCGTCTTTATCACGAACAACATCAACAAGGCCGCTCCAGCCGCGGCGGATACCGATAACTTTGTATCCTTCGCGCAGGGCTCGGATAGTCACAGCACGAATAGCCGGGTTTAAGCCGGGAACGTCTCCGCCTCCGGTTAAAATGCCGATAACTCCGGGACTTTTCTTGTTCATTTTTTTCATCTCCACCAGTATGATTTGTTTGAATTATAATATACCACACTTAACCTCTGTTACATAAGAGCGTTTGCGATGTACTCATCAACATCAAACTTTCTTTTAGTACCCTTGTAGTTCATGTAGCGGACCTTGCCGAAGATAGGCCGTTCTTTCCAGGCCCGGTCGTGAACCCCGCCGATGCTCCAGGCAATGCCGGCATAGCCGTTTGGATCCCGACCGTCCAGGGAGTATTTATCATTAAGGTAAATCGCTGTTTTCATAGCTTCTTCCGGCAAATCGGTCCACTCCAGAATTTTTTTCGCCCAGTACATTCGCATGTAGCCGTGCATTTTGCCCCGGTTGACCATCTCCATCTGGGCCGCATTCCAGAGCGGGTCGTGAGTTTTTGCTTTCTCAAATTCCTCCGGGCTGTAAACATATTCCCTGGGGTCTTCGCTATGCTTATCCAGGCTTTCCCTGGCCCAGCGGGGAAAGGCCTTGACAGTATCATAGTGGTTATTGTAGAAACAGTAATTATCGGAGAGCTCCCGCCTGATGATTAACTCTTCCAGGTAACTTTCCGGCTGAACACCCGGTTCTTCAGTTCCTTTTACCATTAGTGCCAGCCGCTGGGCGCTTAAGTGCCCGAAGTGAAGGTAGGGAGAAAGACCGGACTGCCCGTCAAGGGTTGGGTTATTGCGATCGGCGTCATAGTGGGCTAATTTGTTTTCAATAAAATGGCGCATGGCTTCCCAGGCTGCTTTCTCGCCGGGTTTAAATTGCTTTACTTCTTTTACGCTCCTGTCAATTTTAAGGCTCTCAGATGCTTCACGCCAGTCGGTAGGTGCAGCTGGTTTAGCCGGCGGGAATGGATGTTTTTCAATCCTTGGAATATCTTTCAGGTATTCAGGCAGAAGCTTCTTGATTTTTGGCCTGATCGTATAGGCTGCATATTCCTGTTTGGGCGAGGCGATCCAGCAGGGTATTATGTTGTGAGCATCTACTTCGTAAAAGGTTACCGGCATTTTTTTTATGAGCGTTTCCTTCCAATGCCGGTTAATTTTAAGCGGAGAAAAGTCGCTGACCAGGGCACCAGCCTGCTGTTCCCTGCAAAAACGGTCGATTTCAATTTCCGGGTTACCGGTTAGCAGGCAGAAGCTGATATCAAGCGACTTTAACAAGTTTTCTATTTCAGACAGCCCTTTTAGCATGAAGCCGTACTGCCGTTCCGCTGCCTCTAAAAAGCTTGGCACAAGGCAGAATACAACAATTAGCGGCACCTTGTTTTCCAGGGCTATTTCCCTGGCAAAAATTAGAGCCCAGTTATCCTTAACCCTTTGATCCCGGCTCATCCAATAGACAACCGGCCCGTTTCCCCCAACCTCATTATTCAGGAGACGGATTCTCTTTTCATTGACAAATTGTGTCATATAAACCTGCCTTCATGTTTTAATATTTGCCGATTTGATCAATTATTTCATTTATATAAGGCAGCTCACTGATCGGGTAGATTTTAATGAATACTACTTTACCCTTTTCATCGATGATAATGTTAGCTCGCTCGGAAATACCCTTCTCCTCTATAAAAATACCGAAATCTGAAGCAACCTGTCCGTGTGGCCAGAAGTCACAAAGTAAGCTGGTTTTTTCAATGCCAATCTCCGAGGCCCAGGCTTTTTTACTTGGCCCCGGGTCGACACTGATACCAAGGGGTACTGTGTTTAACTCGCTAAATCTTTCCAGGTTAGCTTCAAGTGACTTCATCTGTTCTGCACATACCCTTGTCCAGGCCAGGGGGTGAAAGGAAAGCAGAACTTTTTTACCTGATAAGCCTTGTAATGTTACTTCCTGACCGTTATGATCTTTTAACAGAAAATCTTTTGCAGTATCGCCAACTTTAATTTTATCCATGGTCTTCCTCCTTTTCTGGATATATTATATCATTAGATTATTCGATAATGCGAAGATTAATTGATTTAGAACTAAAAATCTGCAGGGTGCTTCAATTTACTGCTGAAGTATGCCGAACTGATAATGCTTTAATAGCTATCCACATTTCAAGTAAATCTGTTTACCCAGGGCGAATTGGTGGTATAATCTAATTAAGCTTGAGATAATATCTGCAAATAAAGCACAGGTGTAAACACCTGGTCTGCCGTAATGGCAGCAGGATAAAATCGCGAAATACTTAAGCTGTTCAACATCATATTTAGGAGGTCAAACATGGCAAAAGCAAAAATTGTTGTTGCACTGGGTGGTAACGCCCTGCTGAAGAAAGGTACTCCACCTACGGCTGAAGCCCAATTGGAGGTAATTA
>SLBE01000034.1 GCA_007126465.1 Syntrophomonadaceae bacterium
GGGTTCAAGGCTGTTATTATGGCCTTTGGCCTGTTTGGCCTGGCGTCAATGTGGGAAGCGGTTTTTGCTGATGTCGGTGTAGCTTTGCTCGCTGTTGTTAATTCCATGCGAGCTTTAAGATAAGATTTTTACTTGACAACAGGATTGGTAGTTGTTAGTATCTTAATAATCTTATAGCACTGAAGCGATGATGGAGAGAAGTAGCCGGAATAATTTATCCCAGCGAGGCAGGAATGGTGCAAGCCTGCCGGTTACCCGGTCAATGGCGCTCCTGAGCATTCTGAATAATCAAGCGGGCTAGCGGCAGCACTGCCGTAAGTCAAGTAGGGTGGAACCGCGGGAATAGTTCCCGTCCCTATGGTTTAAAAACCAGGGACGGGATTTTTATATTTATGAAGGAGGAATTAACTTGGACCTACAAACTATTATGATCAGACTGCAGGATTATTGGGCAGAGCGTGGGTGCCTGATCTGGCAGCCCTATGATGTGGAAAAAGGAGCCGGCACGATGAACCCGGCTACTTTCCTCAAATCACTCGGACCTGAACCATGGTCGGTTGGTTATGTTGAACCTTCCAGGCGCCCTGCCGACGGTCGCTATGGCGAAAATCCCAATCGCTTATACCAGCACCTGCAATACCAGGTAATAATTAAACCTACACCGCCTGATATTCAGCAGCAGTACCTTGACAGCCTTGCCCACCTCGGGCTTAACCCCCTGGAGCATGATATCCGCTTTGTAGAAGATAACTGGGAAGCGCCGACACTCGGGGCCTGGGGCCTCGGCTGGGAAGTATGGCTGGATGGTATGGAAATTACCCAGTTTACCTACTTTCAGCAGGTTGGTGGGTACGATGTAGAACAGGTTCCGGTTGAGCTGACTTACGGCTTGGAACGGATTGCCATGTACCTGC
Source organism: Syntrophomonadaceae bacterium (assembly GCA_007126465.1). Taxonomy (GTDB): domain Bacteria; phylum Bacillota; class Dethiobacteria; order DTU022; family DTU022; genus T3SED10-7. Next base: position 915 of record SLBE01000034.1, read on the forward strand.
AGGACTGTGACAACGTGTTTGACCTGATCTGGACAGGAAAGATAACTTACGGTGAGGTATTTCAGAGAGTGGAATGGGAACAGTCCAGCTACAGTTTTGATTATGCCGATCGCGATTTACTGTTTTCTCTTTTCAACAGTTATGAAAAAGAAGCTAATAGGCTTCTGGAGCTGGACCTGGTTTATCCCGCTTATGATTACATTTTGAAGTGTTCCCATACTTTTAACAACTTGGAAGCAAGGGGAGCAATCAGTGTTACAGAAAGAGCCGCCTACATCGGGCGGGTGCGGACCCTGGCCAGACGCTGTGCCGAATGTTACCTGAAACAGCGAGAAAAAGCAGGCTATCCCTTACTGGCAGGAGGTGCAGTATAATGACAGCAGCAGATAAGCTTTTGATGGAAATTGGTTGTGAAGAAATACCATCCCGGTTTATTCCGCGGGCCATGGAACAGCTTAAAAGTGAAGCAGCTTCTTTACTGGCCGAAAACAGGTTGAAACATGGATTGATTGAAACCTGGGCCACCCCCCGGCGCCTGGTCATTTTGATCAACGAACTGGAAGTGAAGCAGGCTGACCTGGTGGAAAAAATTAAAGGACCTCCGGTTGACAGGGCTTACGATGATCAGGGCCAGCCGACCAGGGCGCTGCAGGGTTTTATAAATAACCATGGTGTTGCCATGGATCAGATTGAAGAAGAGACGATTAAAAATGCGAAATACATTGTGGTTGAAAAAGAGGTTGCCGGTATTGAGACAATGAATCTTCTGCCCGATCTATTACCACGGTTAATCCAGAAGCTCAATTTTCCGCGTCCCATGTACTGGCAGAGCAAGGAAGTCCGTTTTGCCAGACCGATCCGCTGGATTCTTGCCCTTTATAGAAATAAACCGGTATTATTCAGTTATGCAGGAATTGATTCAGGAAAGGTAACTTACGGTCATCGCTTCCTGGCGCCGGGACCTTTTGAGATTGACAGCGTTAATAACTATTTCCGCTGTCTCGATAATAACTATATTGTTGTTGATCAGGAACGCCGCCGTTCAATGATCCTGGAACAGCTCAAGGAAAAAGCTGAGGAAAAGGGAGGAAAAGCCCTGGTGGATGAAGATTTGCTTGAAGAGGTAATCTACCTGGTTGAGTATCCCGTTGCCGTTGATGGCACTTTTGATCCTGCTTTCCTTGATCTGCCACAGGAAGTGCCGATCACTTCGATGCAGAATCACCAGCGCTATTTTCCCATTGTTGAGAAAGACAGTGGAAAACTAATGCCCTGTTTTGTTGGCATCAGTAACAATCTTTTTCATGAAAATATCCGTAAGGGCTATGCCAAGGTTTTGCAGGCGCGCCTTGCTGACGGCAGATTTTTCTTTAATGAAGATCGGAAAGAACCGCTGGAAAAATATGTGGAACAATTGAACAGTGTGATTTTCCTCGAACAGCTGGGCAGTGTGGATAAAAAACGGGAGCGCCTGATCAAACTGACAGAAATAATCGGAACAAAAATAAATATTGCTATGGATCAAATTGAAAAGGCAAAAAGAACTGCTCATCTCTGCAAGGCAGACCTGGTAACCAACATGGTTAAGGAATTCCCCGAACTGCAGGGAGTTATGGGCAGGGAATATGCTGTTTTAAGCGGGGAGGAAGAAGAAGTGGCAACAGCAATATATGAGCATTATCAGCCCCGTTTTGCCGGTGATGTCATTCCTTCTACAATGGAAGGAGCCCTGGTTTCACTGGCGGATCGTATTGACACTTTGGCCGGATGCTTTGCTATCGGCATACAACCTACCGGGTCCCAGGATCCATATGCCCTGCGCCGGCAGGCCCAGGGAGCAGTTGCTGTTCTGCTTGGCTTTAAGATGGAAATTACCCTGGAAGAATATATTAATGCGGCGCTGGATACCCTGGAAGGCACCCTAAAATTGGATGCAGAACAAAGCAATGTTGTGGCAAAAAATCTTAATGACTTCCTGGTTCAGCGTATTCGTTTCGTTCTGCGTGAGCGTGGCACTGATCATGACATTATAGAAGCAGTTTTGGCAGTGCCCTTTAAAACGATTTATGAGCTGGTTGAAAAAGCCACTGTGCTTGAAGATTACCTGAAGGGTCCTCTGCTTGACGACGTGATTATTGCTTACAACCGGGTAGCTAACCTGGCCCAAAAGGCTGAGGGAGATGACATTGAGAAAAAGCTCTTTGAGCATGCTTCTGAAAAGGAACTCTTTAGCAGCCTAAAAACTGCTGAAGGAGCATTGAGAGATATAAATGATTATGCCGAAGCCCTGGAGCAGCTGCAGCATTTAAAACAGCCGGTTGATCATTTCTTTGATAATGTAATGGTTATGGTCGAAGATCAGAAGCTGCGTGATAACCGGTTAAACCTGCTTGCAGCTCTGAAAGACACCTTTAACCGGGTTGCAGATTTTTCTAAACTCCAGTCTCCATAAAATAAGCTTGAGCAGGCAGGAAGATATCCTCCTTGTAGAGTATATATAACCTGTGGCGGCTTCTTTTTTAATGGTGGCCTGCCTGATCTTTATTAAAAGGAGATATCTTTATGCAAGAGGGGTCAGATAAACCGATTGTTTACATAGTTTCCGATTCAATTGGCGATACGGCGGAGTTTGTAGTTAAGGCTGTTGCCAGCCAATTCGACTCCGGTAACGTGGATATGCGCAGGGTGCCCTTTGTTGAGAATGAGGAGCAAGTTAAGGATGTTTTTAAAGAAGCATCGGATTGCAATGCAATTATTGCTTATACCCTGGTTGTGCCAAAGCTGCGCAGGGCTATGGAACAGGAAGCCTTAAATCACGGTGTTTGCACGGCGGATATCCTGGGCTCATTGATGGGCGCTTTCAGCAGGGTAACCTGCAGGGAACCGACCCTGGAGCCGGGAATGGTTCGCCAGCTTGATGAAGCCTATTTTCGCCGTGTTGCCGCGGTGGAATTTGCCGTTAAGCATGATGACGGTAAAGATCCCCGGGGGTTGACCCAGGCGGAGGTAGTTCTGGTAGGTATATCCCGAACTTCGAAAACCCCGCTCAGCATGTACCTTGCACATCAGGGGATCATGGTTGCCAACTTACCACTGGTGCCTGAAGTTGAGCCTCCGGAGGAACTCTACTGGATTCCATCTGAAAAAGTTATCGGTCTGGTTATTAATCCCGGACAGTTGCGTGAAATCAGGCAGGAACGCCTGAAAGCGCTCGGCCTTGATGAAGATGCCGACTACGTTAACGTGGCAAGGATCGAGGAAGAGCTGACCTATGCCCGCAGGGTTATGAAAAAAATTGGCTGCACTGTCTTCGATGTTTCCAATAAAGCGGTCGAAGAAGTAGCCAACCGTATTATCCAGGTTACAAAGGGAGGGAAATCGGTTTGATAAAAGAGCGGTATGTATATCCCTTTGAGTATGGAGATAAATCAATGAAAAGTTTACTTGGTGGTAAGGGAGCTAACCTTGCTGAAATGGCCCGTATTGGACTGCCGGTTCCTCCTGGTTTTACCGTTACCACCGAGGCCTGCAACCGTTACCTGCGCGAGGGTGAGCAGCTTTGGCCGGAACTTAAAGAAGAAATCCTGGAAAATCTGGGCAAACTGGAAAGTCAAACCGGCAGGAAATTTGGCAGTAAGCAGCCATTATTGTTGTCAGTTCGTTCCGGTGCTGTAGTTTCGATGCCGGGCATGATGGATACTGTTTTGAATCTTGGCTTAAATAAAGAAACTACAGAATCTTTGGCCACAGAAACAGGTAATCGGCGTTTTGCCCTTGACTGCTACCGTCGCTTTATCCAGATGTTTGGTGATGTAGTCCTCGGAGTAGACCATTACAGCTTTGATAACGTTTTAACAGAAAAAAGGCAGCAAAAAAAAGTGCGAACTGATGCAGAGCTTACAGAAAAAGATCTCGACGAGATTATTGAATCATTTTTACATTTAGTTAGAAAAGATACAGGTGCGGACTTCCCCCAGGATTCAGAAGAGCAGCTATTTCTGGCCATTGAAGCAGTTTTTAAGTCATGGAATACAGACAGGGCTGCCGTATATCGCAAAGCCAACAAGATAGCAGATGATCTGGGAACAGCAGTTAATGTTCAGGCCATGGTGTTCGGCAACCTCGGCAATGATAGCGGCACCGGTGTTGCTTTTACCCGCGACCCTTCGACAGGTGAAAGAAAGCTTTATGGTGAATATTTACTTAATGCCCAGGGGGAAGATGTTGTTGCAGGCATACGCACGCCTCTACCCCTGGCTGCCCTTAAATCTGACCTGCCTTCAGTCTACCAGCAGTTTATAGAAACCTGCGAAAAACTTGAAAATCATTATCGTGATATGCAGGATATCGAATTTACCATTGAGCGCGGCAAGTTATACATGCTGCAGACCAGGACCGGAAAACGTACAGCATCGGCGGCGATCAGAATTGCTGTTGAAATGGTTAAAGATGGTTTTATCAGTACGGAGGAGGCCCTGCAAAGGATTGAACCAGAGCAGCTGGAGCAGTTAATGCACTGGCGGATAGATCCTGATGCCGAAAAAGAAGTAGTGGGAAGCGGACTACCTGCTTCACCGGGAGCAGCGTCAGGTAAAGTGATATTTGATGCTAACCGGGCATTGGAGATGAGTCAGAATGGTGAAAAAGTGCTTTTGGTCCGCCCGGAAACTACACCCGATGATATTCACGGCATTATTGCCGCAGAAGGAGTTTTAACCAGCAGGGGCGGTATGACCAGCCATGCTGCCGTTGTCGCCCGGGGAATGGGAAAACCCTGTGTCTGCGGATGCGACACTTTAAGAATAGATTTAAATAAAGGCCTTTTTTACCTGGATGGAGTTCAACACAGGGAAGGTGAAATGCTTTCCATAGATGGTACCAGTGGCCAGGTTATCCTGGGTGAAGCAGCCTTGATTGAACCGCAGTTCAGTGATGAATTTTATGAGCTGCTTAGCTGGGCCGACCAGGTGCGCGACTTGAAGGTGAGGGCAAATGCCGACAATCCTGAAGATGCCAGGCTGGCTGTAGAAATGGGAGGAGAGGGTATCGGGCTTTGCCGGACAGAGCATATGTTCATGGCCGCTGATCGGGTTCCTGTTGTGCAGAAGATGATTCTTTCAGAAAAACTGGAAGAACGTGAAGCCGCCCTTGAGGAACTTTTGCCAATGCAGAAAAGCGATTTTAAAGGTATCTTAAAAGAAATGGCCGGCAAACCGGTAACTATACGTCTGCTTGATCCACCCCTGCATGAGTTTTTACCCGACAGGGAAGAACTCTTGTTGGAGGTGGACCGCCTGCAAAGAGAAAATGGCGATCCTGAAAAACTGCGCTTCAAGGAAGAGCTGCTGCAGAAGGTACAGTCGCTTTCAGAGTTTAACCCTATGCTGGGACATCGGGGTTGCCGCCTTGGGATAGTTTACCCGGAAATTTATCGCATGCAGGTCAGGGCCATTTTTGAGGCTGCCTTTCAATTAATTGACGAAGGTCTTTCACCAGGTGAAATACTGCCGGAAATTATGATTCCCTTGGTTGGGCACCGCGAAGAAATGGAGAAGATGAAGCAGCTGGTTGAAAATGAGGCGAAGGCCATGTGTGAAGCAGAATGTAAAGAACTGCCTTACCTGGTTGGCACTATGATAGAGCTGCCCCGCGCCTGCCTGGTGGCCGACCAGCTGGCTGAATCAGCCTCCTTTTTCTCATTTGGCACTAATGACCTGACTCAAACTACCCTTGGTTACAGCAGGGATGATTCGGAAGGTAAGTTTTTGCCATTTTACCTGCAGCAAAAAATCTTAAAGGCAAACCCATTTGCCGAGGTTGACCAGGAAGGAGTAGGCTGCTTAATAAAAATTGCCATTGAGAAAGGACGTTCAACCAGGCATAATATTAAGCTGGGGGTTTGCGGCGAGCATGGCGGAGATCCTTCATCTATTGCTTTCTTTCATGCAGCAGGTTTGGATTATGTCAGCTGCTCCCCTTACCGGATCCCGATTGCCCGTCTTGCAGCAGCCAGGGCTGCCATGACCTGATTGAATAGTAAAAAGATTAAATCTTAAAATAGTCAGTCCATATAAACAGGAGAAAGATTTTTTTTGGCGAATAAGAAGTAAGTTAAAATAGTCGCAAGGAGTGATCTAATTGACCCAACATGATAACCATGAATTAGCTTTGGACAGTATTCACCCGCCCTGCCAGTCTGCTTGCCCGGTAAACCAGGGTGTCCGTGATTATTTGCTGGCCATAGCAACCGGCGATTTCGACCGGGCGCTGGCGATAATCAAGGAAACTAATCCCCTGCCATTTGTTTGTGGCACTATCTGTGCTCATCACTGTGAAGATGAATGTCGCCGTAATGATGTTGATAAACCACCATCTATCCGCGGATTAAAGCGCTTTGCAGTTGAAAACGGCAAAGCAAAGATTCAACCCCTTGAAGGCGGACCAAAGCTGAAAGGCAAGGTAGCTGTAATCGGAGCAGGTCCATCAGGCTTAACCGCAGCTTTTGACCTGGCCCGCCAGGGAGCAGAAGTTACGGTTTTTGAGCGTGAAGAATCTGCCGGTGGGGCAGTTCGCCACTATATACCTCTCTACCGTCTACCGGATGAAGCAGTTGACCAGGATATTGATGAAATTGCTGAGCAGGGAGTGGATTTTAAGTATGGCGTAGATTTTGGGAAAGATATCACAATAGATCAGCTTAAGGAGGAAGGATATAAGTCAGTTGTTCTGGCCCTGGGTTTACCGGTAAGCAAAGGTTTGAATATTCCCGGTACAGAAGGCGATGGGGTTCTTTATGCACTCCCATTCCTGAAAGCTGTTAAAAGAGAAGGGTTCAAGTTTGAAGGAAGTCCCACAGTTGTTGTTATCGGTGGTGGCAACGTGGCTATGGATGTTGCCCGGTCTGCCCTGAGAGCAGGCGCGGCAAACGTTAAGTTGGCCTGTCTTGAGTGTGATGACGAAATGCCGGCTTTTGAATGGGAAATAGAAGAAGCCAGGGAAGAGGGAGTCGAGTTCAATACCTCCTGGGGTCCTGATAAAATTGCCAGGGACGGTGATAAAGTGACCGGCCTTGAAGTTGTGGAATGCAGCTGTGTTTTTGACCCGGATGGGCGTTTTAATCCCGAATTTAACCGGGATAATAGAAAAGTGTTGGACGCAGATATTGTCATATATGCAATTGGCCAGGGTGGCGATCCCGAACCTCTTCGCGACCAGGTTGAATTAAATGAGCGCGGCATTGTTGTTTTTAATAGCAACAAAATGACCACCAGCCGTGAAGGGGTCTTTAGCTGCGGTGAAATGATTACCGGTCCCGGTTCTGCCGTTCAGGCCATGGGTAATGGTAGGCTGGCCGCCCAGGCGGTTTCTGCTTACTTGCTGGGTAAAGATTTTGATGTGGCCAAGGTCGAATACGAACAAAAACCGGAACTTGAAAAACTTGATGAGAAAGTAGCCGGTGAAGTCGGCCAGATGGCTCGTCACGAAATACCGATGTTAACCCCGGAAGAGCGGGTAAAGCACTTCAAACAGGCTGAAATCGGTTATGACGCCGAACTGGCTGTATGTGAAGCCCGCCGCTGCCTGACCTGTGCTGCCGGGGCAGCCCAGGATGAAGATTTATGTGTACACTGCCTGACCTGTGTCAGGGTATGTCCATACGATGTACCTATAGTTAACGCTGAAGGTAAGGTTGAAGTTAGGAATGAACAATGCCAGGCCTGTGGCCTTTGCATCAGTTTCTGCCCGGTTTATGCTATCAAGTTCCGTGCTCCTTATGTTGAAGAAGCGGTTGCTTCTATTGAGCCGGCGGTTGAAAAAATGGTAGCCGGTAAAAATGGAAAAGATACGGTTCTGGCGATTACCTGTTCTTACGGGGCCTTTGCTCTGCCTGAATTTGTTAACCGGGAATTCAAAGATATTGGAGTTGTCAGGTATCCCTGTGTTGCCAAGCTTGACACAGCACATCTTCTGAAGGCTGTTGAAGCCGGTGCAGACAAGGTGGTTGTGGTCGGATGTAAAGAAAGTGATAAATTCGAATGCCAGTATAAAGATGTCAGTTACTGGTCACAGAGAAAAGCTGTTCATGCTTCCGACTTAATGGAAATGCTTGGTATGGAGCGTGAATGTATTGCTTACACAGAAATTGCCGGAGAAGAGCTGAATAAGTTCGAAGAACTTATAGCCGAAGCGCTTACAAAACCGGAGCCTGAAGAAGAGGAAGCTTAGAGCAGCTTCATAGAAGACTTCAAAAGCCCCGGTATCCAAGATGGTGCCGGGGCTTTGATGTTAGAAAGAAGGAAAGGTCAGTGGCCTGTCGAATAGTAGACATCTGTGAAAAAACACTTGAATGAATAGGATATAGTTTAATAATCCTTAAATTTTAAGAAAACCTGTTAACCGATAGTAGGTGTTTTTTGTGTCTCAGGGTATACCGGAGGAAATAGTTGATGAAATCAGGCAAAGAACAGACCTGGTCAGTTTGATTAATGAATATATTAAACTGGAGCGAAGAGGAAAGAATATGGTCGGTTTATGTCCGTTTCATAATGAAAAAACACCTTCTTTTTCTGTTTCTCCTGATAAGCAGCTTTATCATTGTTTTGGCTGTGGAGCATCAGGAAATGTTTTCAGCTTGATTATGCAAATGGAAAACCTTACCTTTCCGGAGGCTGCACATTACCTCGCACGCAAAGCTGGTGTTACAGTTCCTGAAAAAAAAGCTCAGACCGGAGTGGAAAGCCTAAAAGATAAAATTTATCGCCTGAATGAACTGGCTGCCCGTTTTTATGCTTATCATTTACATAACAGCGAAGGCGGTAAAAAGGCTTATAATTATTTACTGAAAAGAGGAATTAAACAGGAAGCAATAGAATTGTTTAAGCTGGGCTATGCTCCGCCCGGATGGACAGGTTTTTATAACTTTGCCTTGAAAAAAGGAGCGCCGCCAGACTTGATGGTTAAAAGCGGGCTGGTGTCACCGGGCAGGGAGAAAGGTTACTACGATCGCTTCAGGGATCGGGTAATGTTCCCTATTTTTAATATCAGCGGCAAAATAGCCGGTTTTGGTGGCAGAACAATGTCAGAAGGAGATAAAAGCGGGCCAAAATATTTAAATTCTCCGGAAACACCGGTCTTCGATAAGGGTAACATGCTTTATGGCCTGAATCTGGCACGGGAAGAAATCCGGAGACAAAAAAAAGCAATAGTGACAGAAGGATACACAGATGTGATTACGGCATACCAGGCGGGGATAAAGAATTGTGTTGCATCCCTGGGTACTGCGTTGACTGCTGAGCAGGGAAGGCTTTTGCGCAATCAAGCAGATACGGTAGTTACTGCCTATGATTCTGATACTGCGGGTCAGGCTGCTACATGGCGTGGTTTGGCCATCCTTCAGTCAACTGGCTGCCTTGTCGAGGTAGCCGAAATGCCTGAGGGCAGTGACCCTGATACATTTATAAGAAAAAATGGGCCGGAGAAGTTTCATGATCTTGTCAGCGAGGCCCTGCCTTTGATAAAATACAGGCTTCAACAACTTAAGAAGCGCCATGATTTAACTTCAGATAAAGGAAGAATAGACTTCATTGAAGAATTGATGCCTTTCCTGCTGACAGCTGTCAATCAAATTGAGCAGGATTATTATCTTAAGAAAGCTGCTGAAATATTGGACATTGAAGAAGATGCCTTGCGCCGGGAGTTGAAAAAAAGGAGAAGCTATGATAAGCGGAAATGGAAAAAAGAGGATTTAAGCAAAGAAATTGAGCCGCAAAAGATAAGTCTCAGACCGGAAGAAAAAAATATATTATCTTTGATGCTTCAGAGCAAGGAAATAGCCGAAGAAGGGCGAAATCTTTTAAAGCTGGATTATCTAGATAATTCAGAAGCAAAAAAAGTTATTGAGGAAATTTGGAACCTGAGCGCAGGAGAATTGGTCTTTAGTATAGAAAAACTCCTTAATAAGTTTGAAGATCAACAGATTGTTAGCATTATATCCGAAGCAGCAACTAATCCTGAAATGCAGGATATTACAGATCAAACAGCGAAGCGTATGCTAAGTGATAGTATTAATAAATTGCACATGCTTTGGATAAATAGAAAGCTAAAAGAGTTGGAAGAAAAGCGGAAAAGCTATGAAGCCCGCGGAATGTATAATGAGGCGAATGAATTGCTAATGAAAGAAAACGAATTGATAAAGCATAAAGGTAGTAACCCTGATCTTTTAGGGAAAGGAGGGGATTTCAATGGCTAAAGATTTAGAGAAAACGATTTCCCTCGAAGATGCTCAACTTGAATTAGTTGAACGTGGAAAAAATAAGGGATCAATTAGCTATAAAGAAATCATTGAAACGCTGCAGCCGTATGAGCTTTCTGTGGAAGCACTGGATAATTTTTATGATAAATTAGCTCAGAATGGGATTGAGATAACCGATGATACGACCGCAACAGTTAAGGAAGCAGCCCAGGATGATGATTCTGATGGAGATGCTAAAGCCGAAAGTACTGATTTGCTTTCTGTTCCTGAAGGGGTTACCGTAAATGATCCTGTACGGATGTACTTAAAAGAAATCGGCAAAATTCCTCTCCTTACTTCAGAAGAGGAAGTTGAGCTGGCTAAGGCTATTGAGCAAAATAATGAAGACGCCCGCAGGCGTTTAGCAGAGGCAAACCTTCGATTGGTAGTAAGCATAGCCAAGAAATATGTAGGTAGAGGTATGCTTTTCCTGGACCTGATCCAGGAAGGAAACCTTGGGTTAATTAAAGCGGTCGAGAAGTTCGATTATCGTAAAGGCTATAAGTTCAGCACTTATGCTACCTGGTGGATCCGTCAAGCCATTACCAGGGCAATAGCTGATCAGGCCAGGACTATTCGTATACCGGTTCATATGGTTGAAACAATTAATAAGCTGATCCGTATATCACGACAGCTTGTCCAGGAGCTGGGCCGTGAACCTCTACCCGAAGAAATTGCCCAGGAAATGAATATCAGTGAGGATAGGGTCAGGGAGATTCTGAAAATTGCCCAGGAGCCTGTTTCACTTGAAACCCCGATTGGTGAAGAGGATGACAGTCATCTCGGTGATTTTATTGAAGATCATGAAGCGCAGGCTCCTGCCGATGCAGCTGCTTTTGAACTGTTAAAAGAACAGCTGGAAGACGTACTCGATACTTTATCTGCCCGGGAAGAAAAAGTATTAAGGCTGCGTTTTGGCCTTGATGATGGCAGATCCAGGACCCTTGAAGAGGTCGGGCAGTTTTTCGGAGTTACCCGGGAGCGCATTAGGCAGATTGAAGCAAAGGCCCTGCGCAAGCTACGGCATCCCATGCGCAGTAAAAGGCTTCGCGACTACCTCGAATAAAGAGTATTTTTCTGCGTAAA
>SLBE01000032.1 GCA_007126465.1 Syntrophomonadaceae bacterium
CGTGATATCTACGAAATAAAGCTATCTGCTTCACCTGAAGAGGCAGGCCAGGTATTTGGCAGCGGAGAATACCGCGAAGGCGACGAAGTTATCATCAGCGCTGAAGCTGAAGAAGGCTTTAAGTTTGTCAGCTGGACTGAGATAATCATTGAGTCTGATCACGAAGAAGGCTACGGTGTGGGCGAATATGTTGATGTAAGCGACGAAGCAGAATACAGCTTTATCATAGAACGTGACCGGGTATTAATTGCCAACTTTAAGGAAGTTATAGAAGAGCCGGATACCTATAAACTGGAACTGAATGCAGAGCCTGAAAGCGGCGGTACACTTGAAGGATCCGGCGCTTACGAAGAAGGCGAAGAAGTTGAAATAAGCGCTACTGCTGAAGAAGGTTACGAGTTTATTAACTGGACCTATAATGAAGAAGAAATCAGCAGCGCGGCCAAGTTTGTTTACACTATGCCTGCTGAAGACCTGCTCTTTACTGCTCACTTTAGTATAGTTGAAAGCGAACCTGAAATAGAAGCAGTAAGTGCAGCTAACGGTGAAGTAACAGTGAGCTTCGATCAGGATCTTAGCGAAGCTCCGGAAGCAAACGACTTCAGCGCTTTCTATATCAGCAGTGCTGACCAGCAAGACCAGGATCCGGCCAGTGATGTTTACTCTGATGACAACAACGAATGGAACAGCCTGGAGCTGACCGACAGCAGCTGGGGCAGTGAAGATGCTGCCCGGGTTGAGCTTTATTTCGAGCCCTTTGAAGCCGGTGATGATGATATCAAATACACAGTTAAGGTTAGCTATCGCGATGGCGACGCCGTGCAGGCTGAACCATTCACTGTCGAAGCTGAGGAACCGGAAGAACCGGAAACTTTTAAACTTGAACTGTCCGCAGAGCCTGAAAGCGGCGGTACACTTGAAGGATCGGGCACTTACGAAGCAGACGAAGAAGTTGAAATCAAAGCCAGCGCCGGTGAAGGTTACGAGTTCATCAACTGGACCTACAATGAAGAGGAGATCAGCAGCGCCGCTGAATTTGTCTATACCATGCCGGCTGCAGACCTGGTCTTTACCGCTCACTTTACATTAGTTGAAACCGAACCTGAGGTAGAATCGGTCAATGCAGCTAACGCTGAAATTACTGTGCGATTTAACAAGGAACTTTCCGAAGCACCGGAAATAAACGATTTCAGCGCCTTTTACATCAGCAGCGCCGAACAAAACCAGGCCCCGGCCGAAGATGTTTATTCTGAAGGCAGCCACGAATGGAATAACCTGGAGCTGACCGGCAGCAGTTGGAACATCGGGGATGCTGAACAGGTTGAGCTCTACTTCGAGCCCTTCGCCCAGGGCGATGAGGATACCGATTACACAGTCAAGGTCAGCTACCGTGACGGCGATGCCGTGCAGGCTGAACCGTTCACCGTGGAAGCGGAAGAACCGGGAACTTTTGAGCTTACCCTGCTGCCCGATCCTTCTGATGGAGGCGCTGCTAAAGGCAGCGGCAAGTACAGGGAAGGAGAAACAGTTACAATAGAAGCCACCGCAGCCGAAGGCTATGAATTTATATTATGGACAATAGATGGCGACACAAAGAGTATGGAAGAAATATTTACTTACACCATGCCAGCCGAAGATGTTAATATAGTTGCCGTTTTCGATGAAGAAATCATCTCCGATAATGGAAGCAACCAGGAAGATAATGATACAGAGTCATCAAACGGAGATTATGAATCGGTCCGCGAAGCCCTTGAATCGAGATCTGATCAAAACGGAGAAGTTTTCTATATCGAAGTTAGCTATCACTCAGAAGAAAGCCCCGCAGTAACCGGTGAAGGATATTATGAGTACGGAGATCAGGCAGTAGTTAAAGCGGAAACTCCGGCAGGTTACGAACTTTACTGTTGGTACGAAGGTGACCAAATTGCCTCCTTTGAGGAGAATTATGTTTTTACCGTCACCAGGGACCGCCGTTTAACTGCCTGGTTTGAACCGGAAAGTGCTGAAGAAATCTATAACATTAATATAAAGGCTAACCCGGAAAACGGGGGAACAGTACTGGGTGGTGGTGTTTATCCCTCTGATGACACGGCCGTCCTGCAGGCTATCCCCGATACCCGTTACGATTTTATCAAATGGACCGAAAATGACTCCGTTGTCAGCACTGAAGCCGAATATGCTTTCGGTGTAACCCGTGACCGCAACCTGACAGCCAATTTTGAACTGATCAGCTATGAGGGCAACCAAATAAATGGCGATAATGATGAGTTAGAGTATCAGTCAGAACGGATAAAAAACAACGGCACCATTAACTTATATATCCCGGAAAACAGCACACCGGGACCGGTTGAAACCTTTAATATAAGCCTGTTCGTTGAGCCTGATAGCAGCGGAGAAGTGTTTGGTGCCGGTAATTATGAAGAAAACAAGCTTGTTGGCCTAGATGCCGTTCCAGCAAAGGGCTACGAATTTACAGGATGGATGGAAGACAATGAAAAGGTCAGTATGGCCAAAGCATACGCCTTCCTTGCTCAAAATGACCGTGAACTTGTTGCCACCTTTGCCCCACTTGTAAACCGCAGCAGTGAAAATGCGGAAACTTTCCGCATCAGCCTTGCTCCTTCGCCGCTCGAGGGCGGCCGGGTCTACGGAAGGGGCGAATATACGGAAGGAAAAACCATTACCGTTTCTGCCCTGCCCAACATCGACTATAATTTTATCAGTTGGACTGAAGACGGACAGGTTGTAAGCACCGAGATAATCTATACTTTTATAGTCGAACGGGATCACCAGCTGGTTGCTAACTTTGCTTCTTATGACAGCAGCGATCCCGATAATCCTGGCAGCGGTTACCGCTATGAATTCGACAGTTTCCTGCACGGCTACTTCCCTGATTTTCTTACACCTTACAACAATACATATAAATACAGGGAACCTTATGCCGAAAGTAACTACGGCTGGTCCCCTGCTTATGTTCCACCGGCTGGCGGTCAATAACTAAGTAATAAATAATTACTCTGCCAGCTGTAAAAGGTAATCTTTTCTCAAATCTACACTATCCCCAACATTTAAGCCAATTTCTGCTGCCAGGCCACCGCGCAGCTCGATAGCAAATTGAACCGGCCCGTTGCTGTAATATACAGGCAGTTCATGATCGGGTGTATCAGGCTCGGGCGGCTGCATCTCGTGGATAGAATCTATAAAACCTTCCCTGCTGATAAATATAAGATCAATAGGAATCAGGCAGTCCTTCATCCAAAAGCCCACTTCGGTTGGAAAGGGATCTTCATCTGGCATCACAAAGAGCATGCCTTCACCATCGGCCAAAGATTCACGGCCCATCAAGCCCTGCTCACGCTGCTCAGGTGTTACAGCCAGCTCCATCTGTATAATATGGTCATTTAGCATTACCTGTTCTGTAACCTGTGCCTCGACTGGTTCATCAATTAAGTCTGCTGAATCTTCCCTGCCTGAACATCCGGAACTCATTAATAAGATAAATACACCCACCAGGACAAAAAACAGATATAGATTTCTATTTAACATTTTTCTGATGCCAAGTATAATCTCCACCGGCCTCTCATCAATAGTTTTACTGGATAACTAATATACTGCCGGCCAGTTAAACCTGGCCAGGTATTTCCTGCTCGGCCCACTTAAGTGACCGGGATACAGCTTTTTGCCAGCCGCTGTAGAGAAAAGCTCTTTCATCTTCACTCATCTGCGGCTCAAAAGCAGCGCTCTCCTTCCAGCTATCACTTAACCCCTCGATACTGCTCCAGAAACCGGTAGCCAGTCCGGCCAGGTAGGCTGCCCCGAGAGCTGTTGTATCAAAAGTAGCCGAACGCCTGACTATGGTATTCGTCAAATCGGCCTGGAACTGCAATAGCAGATCCATAACACTGGCTCCACCGTCCACCCGCAGTTCAACTAAAGGCAAATTCGCTTCATTATACATGATTTCTAAAACATCCCTGGTCTGGTAGGCCATTGCCTCCATTACCGCCCTGGCCAAATGCGCCTTCGAGGTGCCACCGGTTATACCGATCAGAAGCCCTCGGGCATAGGGATCCCAGTGTGGCGCTCCCAAACCGGCAAAGGCCGGCACAAGGTAAACCCCGTCATTTCCATCAACCTGAGCGGCAAGCCCTTCCAGGTCGGACGAGCGTTCGATAATGCCCAGGCCATCCCTTAACCACTGCACCGCGGCCCCGGTTATAAAAATACTTCCTTCAAGCGCATACTCAACCTTATCGCCCAGCCCCCAGGCTATCGTCGTCAGCAGGCCCTGCTGCGATGTTACTGCCTTCTCACCGGTATTCATCAGCAGGAAAGAGCCTGTTCCGTAAGTGTTCTTTGTCATGCCGGGGCTGTAGCAGGCCTGGCCGAATAAAGCTGCCTGCTGATCACCGGCCATACCACCAACAGGAATGGATGCACCATGAAATATATCAGGATCGGTGTGCCCATAGAGCGTGCTGCTGGGCTTAACCTCGGGCAAGATCGCTTCAGGCACTCTGAACAGATCGAGCAGTTCCTGGTCCCACTGCAGGTCATGAATATTATACAGCAGGGTCCGCGAAGCATTGGAATAATCAGTGGCAAATACCCTGCCGCCCGTTAAGCGGTAAAGCAGGAAACTGTCCACCGTCCCACAGGCCAGGGTGCCCTCCTCTGCTGCTTTTTTGACCGGTTCCAGGTTTTCAAGAGCCCATCTAAGCTTTGTTCCAGAAAAATAGGGATCGAGAAGAAGGCCGGTCTTTTCCCTCACCATCTGCTCGTATCCTTCATCTTTCAACTGTTGACACAGCTCAGCCGTGCGGCGGCACTGCCAGACAATGGCCCTGGTTAAAGGCTTTCCGCTCTCTCGGTCCCAAAAAACAAGGGTTTCGCGCTGGTTGGTAATGCCAATCGCAGCCAGGTCTTCAGCTTCCACCCCGGCCTCCTGCAGGGCTTCTGCTGTGGTTTTTAAAACATTCTCAAATATCTCTTCGGCATCATGTTCCACCCATCCCGGTCGGGGATAATACTGCCGGTGTTCCCGGTTAACCCTGGCCCGGGCCAGGCTTTCATGATCCCACAATATCGCCGTGGTTCCCGTTGTGCCCTGGTCAATTGAGAGTATATAGTTCTTTATTGCCATCGCCTCCTCTTTTCACCTTTCCCGTAAACTCCAGGTGCCGGATATGGGCTAAAGCCTCGCCCGTGGCAAACCATTTCTGCATCAGGGGGAAATCTTCCCATCGCTCAGCCACCAGGTCCCAGGTCATCTCTGCCGCAACCTCGTAGGCGCTTTTCGGTTTTCCGCCGCCGATTATCTCAACGACTTCTGCCAGACGCAGGCGATGATGTTCTTTTAACTCTTTTATCCGGCGCCGGCAGTCTTTGATCATACTGCGGTGCCCCGGCAAGACCAGCTTTACCGGCATCTCGTAAACTTTATCCAGGCTGGCAAAGTAATCCCCCAGGGGGTCGCGATCGTCTACCCAGGTAGAAATGTTGGGTGTAATGTCGCCTAAAATATGATCACCTGAGAAAAAATATTGCAGCTCAGAATCATAGAGACAGGTATGCCCACCGGTATGCCCCGGTGTAACTACACAGCGCAGGTGGTAGTCCCCGTAATGCAGCAGGTCGCCATCTTCAAGCATGGTAAAATCAACATTGCCGGAGGGACTGTAACGTTGCCCCGGGTGAGAATCAATGGCCTGCTCTACCAGTTCCGCCGGAAAGCCGTGCTTACCGGCCAGCTCACAAACCACCTGCCACAGGTTCTTCATGCCCAGCACTTCCGCATCAGGCCGGTTAAAAAAGATTTTCGATTCTTCGGCCGACAACACTTCAACCAGGCCGACATGATCGGCGTGCAGGTGGGTCACAAAAAAATCGGTTTCCCGGGGTTTGATATCCAGGCGCTGAAAAGCATCGAGCAAAACAGATTTGCATTCTTCCCGGTTCATGCCGGTATCAATAACCAGGTTGCGGGGTTGGCTTTTGATGATATATGAATTTGTAGCCTTGAGGGGATTGCGGGGTAGCGGCACTTCCACACGGTAAAGATCCTGATCCAACTTTTCTATAACTGCTTCTGTCATTAATTCACTTCCTTCAAAGATTTCATAATAACTTTCTTTCCCGGGGCGTTAAATCCTCTTTTAAATTCCCCCTGAATGCCCGATTAATTCCACTGGCCCTCTGTGGTATAATAGTGTCAGATTTAATTCTATAATCCTAAGGCTGACTAACTCGAGGTGATATTGTGACTGCATTAAAGAAGCTGGCCTTATATTCGATCATCGCCCTGCTGACATTACTGCTGTTCGGCTGTGGCGAACCTGCCGCTGACCAGGAGGAAATTGAGGAAGAAGAGCTGCAGGAAGAAGTTGAAGAAAACGATGAGGACGAAAAAGAAAAAGAAAATGATCAGGAAGAAGAGAACAACGGCAGCAGCGCCGGTAATGGCTCCGGCGGCTCCGGTGCTTCCGGTTCGGGATTTTCGCACACCGTGGAAATGGATATTAACGGCGAAGTAAAAGAAGGGGAAGGCGAAGAATGGTGGATAGATGAAGAAGGCGACAGCGAAGATGAGTGGTGGGACGACTAAGCGTTACCCCTCAACAACTGTTAGCAAGGAACAGCAAAGCTTAACTAAGACCAAAAAACCCCTAAGGCAGTAAAATGCTGCAGGGGTTTTACTTTATACTATTATTCAAACTGCCTGACCGGAAACCGGATAAATCAAGAGTAACATAAGAAAAGCCTGCTTCCTTCAGTTTTTCCTCGATCTCTCCACGCCTGGCGGCAACTAATTTAAAGGCGCTTTCATCTACCTCGATCCTGGCCAGGCTGCCGTGCCTGCGGACCCTGAGATTACCTTCTATCCCCATTTCGCGCAGGACACTCTCCGCTGCTGCAACCTGCTTTAGCTTTTCAGGGGTTATTTCTTCCCCGTACGGAATGCGCGAGGCCAGGCAGGCCGCAGAGGGCTTATCCCAGCTTGGCAAACCCGCCTGCCTGGAGAGGAACCTTATTTCAGCTTTGCCCAGGCCCGACTCCAGCAAAGGGCTCTGCACACCCAACTCTTTTATCGCTCGCAACCCTGGACGATAATCATCAGGATCATCGGCGTTCGTTCCTTCCAGGACAACATCAAAGCCCTCATTTTCCGCAATTTTAAGCAAGCTGCTGAAAAGTAACTTCTTGCAAATATAACAGCGCTCAGGTGAGTTGGTGGTAAAACCGGCATCGCTGCAGGGGTCAATAGCAATAACCCTGTGTGCAGCTTTCAGGTCAGCAGCCAACTTTGCTGCATCCTCGATTTCACCCGGCGGATTAAGCACAGATTTAAAGGTTACCGCCAGAAGCATTTTAGGCTCCATTACAGAGGCGGCAGAGCTAAGCAGCAGTGAGCTATCCACCCCGCCTGAGAAGGCAACCACGGCGCTCTCATAGCTTCTGAGCAGGGCTTTTAACTTTTCAGACCCGGCAATAGCTTTTTTTTCATTTAACTCCTTTGCCATATTACTTCTCCTTAAATCACCTTACGGCGGTTAAGCTCCCTATTGAGGAATCCTAAAAATTCTTCAGCCTTTTTTTTAGGTGGAAGGGTGAGCAGGCTAACCCCGATGAAAAGAGTTACAGCTACAATTCCACTCCATACCCCGGGCCATAAATCAAGGGGCCGCCACCCGCTGTACTGCAGAATCATAGCGGTCAAGCCTCCTACTATAACGCTGGAGAGTACCCCGGCAGCAGTACCCCTTTTCCAGAAAAAGGCACCGATTAAAGCCGGTACCATCACCAGCAGGCCGGCCGACGATGCCACTGACAGGGCGGCTATCAGATCCAGGCGCAGGGTGGCAAAGGCCAGGATAAACAGGGTAAAGAGGGGCACAAAAATCCTGCCGATTAAAAGCTCCCTCTCTTCGTCAATCTCCCGCGAAATATTTTTAAAGACATCGCGGCAGACCATGGATGACAGGGACAAAATAATTGAATTAACCGTGGAAATAGCAGCCGCACTGATGCCAAGCATGACCAACAGCGCTACTATATTAGGAACTATATTCATACTGAGCAGCACCGGGGTAGCGCTGTCTGCCACCTCCAGGTCAGGCAGCAGCAGGCGGGCAGAAAAACCCCATATGATGGAAACCAGGGTATAGATAAAGCCGAAAATGAGAAAACCCATGACCATAATCCTCATCTGGCCGAGTGAACCAGGCATAAACAGTCGCTGGCTGACCTGGGGGTTGGAAAGGGAAAAGAAAAACCAGGGCAAAGTCAAACCAACAAAGGCATTGACATTAAAGAAACCGGGACCGGGAACAGTCAGCCACTGCGGGTACTGCGCTTCTAACTGGGCAAACATCCCGCCGAAACCGTCAAAAGCCCGGTAAGCGATAAAAATAACGGAGAGCACGGCAACAGTAAGCATCACCGCTGCCTGGAGTGAATCTGTCCAGGCCACGGCTTTTAAACCGCCTGTCCAGGTCCAGTAAACTGCAATTACTGCGGCAACCGATACGCCTGCTATATAGGGAATTGCTCCCCCGGAGATCCCTTCCAAAAGGGCACCAATCCCGATTAACTGCACGGCGCTGTAAGGAATTAAAAATATTACCGCTGCCACGGCGGAAACTATCGACACGGCCCTGCTGCCGTAACGGTCCCCCAGCATTTCAGTCGGGGTCAGGTAATTATAGCGGTTGCCGACCAGCCAGAAGCGCGGCCCGAAAAAGGCTACAAGGATCAGGCCGGAGAGGTAAATAAGTTCAAAACCAAGCGCTCCGACCCCGCCGATATAAGTGAAACCGGCCAGACCGACCAGCATAAAAGCGCTGTAGGTGGTTGCGCTGTAGGTAAGGGCAGCGACAACTCCGCCCAGGGCCCGCCCGGCCAGGAAAAAATCATTAACGCCGCTGCCCAGTTTCCTGCGGGCCTGGCGGGCGATGATACTGCCGACAATGAAGTATAAGAAGAGGGCCAGGTAAATGGTATTAGCGTCCATCGTCATCCCTCCAGCGGGCAGTAATTATACCAAGGCAAATAATGACCACCAGGGCAAAAACATTCCAGAACAGAAAGGATCCGTAAACACTCGTTAAATCCCTTAATGGTGGTAGAAAAGGAACTACGAATGCTGCCAGAATTATTACCCCGAAAAACAAAGCCCAGAAGATTCTCTGCTGTTTTAAGCTCATCTGCATTGCCTCCGTTTCAGGCTCTTAATATATGGCATTATATCATGGATAAGGCCCACCCTGGCAAGCATAACTTGACTCTCATGTAAGAATTTTGCTATAATTTTCTCGAAACTTAAAGGTGGTAGTTATAAATAATGATTAAACTTATCCGCCAGGGCTCCAAATATTTATGCGCCCTATTAGCCGGCTTCATCATCCTTTTCCTGGTCCCGGTATCAACGGGTGCTGCACCTGCAGCTGATCCGGACAGGACCAAACTTGATAATTTTAGCAGCATCAGTGAGATGGTTTCAGAAGAGCTTCTTTTCCCTTCCCGCACCGTCATGCAGATAATAGATAGTCAATTCTACAAGTGGCATGAATACGAAAACCCAACAAATGGCAGTGTTGCTATCTTCCAGCTTGAACCGGAAAAAACTGCCCTGTGCAGCGATAAAGCATTTGAACTACTGCAGCTTTCCGGGCAATGGCAAGATGAAAGTTATACATACCAGTCCGCCGGTGCGGAAACGCCTTCTCTTAGCAGCTACAACATATCAGAGGCTGTCTACGAGCAGCCTGATAATAATGGTGTAGTTTTAAATCAATTCACTTACCTGCAAGGCGGAATGACCGACGACCGCACAGCGGTAAATATCAGGGATACCGAGACCTACCCTTACAATACTATTGGTTTCTTGACCACAGATTTTCCGTATGAATTTATGAGAGGCACCGCTTTCCTGGTTAGCCCTCACATGGCGATAACCAACGCTCACAATATCTATTCTCCGCAGTTCGGCGGCTGGTACCGGACAATCCGCTTCACCCCGGCCCAGTATGAAGACGGGAACATGGATATTATCACCCCCTATTCCACGATCAACCCTGATAAAGCTGTTGTGAACAGTATGTTTAAAGACTACGAGGATAATGAAGAAAGAGAAAAAGCAGTCAACCATGATTATGGTGCAATCTTTTTTGAAACACCGATCAGCGGCATTAACACCTTCATGCCCCTGGAATTTAACCACATCCCGGAAAAAATCAGCCTGCTTGGTTACCCCGGCAATGTACGGGGCAAGCTGACACTTGGCATGTGGCTTTCCGAAGGGCCCATGGTAAAAAATGATGAACACTGTCTTTTCTATGAAGCCTACACCAGCGGCGGAAACAGCGGCAGCCCGGTTTTCGTCTACAACGAGACAGCCGGTACTTACAGGGTTGTGGCCATCCATTCCTTTGCTTCGATAAACTACTTCAGCGGCGGCCCCCACCTAAACAGCAAAAACCGCAGTTTAATTGAGCAATGGCTGCGCTGGGCCCCGGAAAGCGAGGCAGAATCTCCTCCTGTTGAAACAGAAGAACTGGAAAAGGATGAACAGGAATTAATGATACCGGAGCTGAGCCTGAGCCGAACCGAACTCAGCCTGGTTGAAAATGATACAAAGTCCCTCATCGTTACCGTAAACAGTGACGATATTTCTTACGATGAGCTTATCTGGATTAGCAGTAACCCCCGGATTGCCACCGTGGAAAATAACGGTGTTGTTAAGGGCATAAATGAAGGCAGAACCACGGTTAAAGTGATGACCCCCGACGGCAGGGTTGAAGCAGTCTGTGAAGTGACCGTGCTCAGGACCACCAGCGGCCGACTGCCCGGTGATGTAAACGGTGACAACCTGGTCGATGTCCAGGACGTAGCCCTGGTTACACGTCACGTCTTAAACTACGCAAATCTCAATGAAAACCAGATACAAGTAGCAGATGTGAATAATGACGGTATCGTCGATGTTCGAGATGTAACATTAATCATGCAGTTCACCCTGGGCTTAATTGACACTTATTGAAAGGATCGAAGCTAACAGTGCCTTCAATAAAAAATTACTCTCTATTTACCACCCTGCTTTGCGCTATCATCTTCATCAGCATTCCAGCCGGTGTTCTGCTGGCAATAGCCGGCGTCAACATTCCTGATTTTATCTACGTCATCTGGGGCCTGGCTTTATTTATCTTGTTTACCTCTGTCCTGATTGAATTAAGACCGGGAAACCGCAACAAAGATTAAAAAAAGGGCTTCGAGCTGTTTTGGAGCCCCGAAACCCTTTATTATCACTGGCGCGCCTGGGAGGATTTGAACCCCCGACTAATGGATTAGAAGTCCACTGCTCTATCCCCTGAGCTACAGGCGCATTTCACTTAATATATTAACCCGAAACACGAGAAAATACAATGCTTTATCGGCAAAAATAGCTAGCCTATGGTCCCTTCGCGCAGGAAATCCCACTGCCCCTCGCGCCAAATAAAGACAGCCTTGATTGACCACTCGCTAAAAGGCGGCCCAAACAGGACCGTGGCAAATTCATCTTCTGTAGATTCTACCATGTATACGATAACATTATCTTCTTCCAGGTCGTACTCCTCAAAAAACGCTTCAAAATCCTCAAGATCATCGGTATGAAGTAAAATCACACCAGGATCATCTATTCTTTCGGCAAGCCATTCTTCCATGGCTTCCTCTAACACATCATAGTCGGGCGGCATCTCTTCTTCCGGACCGTTTTCATCCTGGTCTTCAGCGGGATCAGCAGGTTCCGTTACTTCATCATTCGGATCTTCCACACCGGCCTGCTCATCATCATTAGCAACATCTGGAACTTCCAGGGGGTCGTCATCTACTGACTGATCATCATCTGTATCAGTTAGCATATAGACTCCACCGATTACCATGAACAAAACCAGGATTATTACGAAGGCTGGAACCATGAACCCGGTTTTCTTTTTAGGTTCGTAATCAAGTTCGCTTAACTCACTTTCCAGCTCTTCAGCGGTTTTGGCGTAATCTTCTCCCCCGAAATCCAATTCAGGGTAATCTTCCTCCCCACCATCTTCCGTGAAAGCCGGGAAAGCTTTAATCTCTGAACCACAATGCTTACAATACAGGTCATCACTGTTAACTTCTTTGCCGCATACCGGGCAGGTTGC